>CALMBE010000127.1 GCA_937860165.1 uncultured Planctomycetaceae bacterium | reverse complement strand
GATACCATGCCCACGCCGGAGTACCAGCGTGGGCATGGCACCCCAAAATAACGCTGTGACAAAGCACTAGGTCTGGCTAGCAAAATTCGCTCCAACCGGCAATGTTATGAGGAAGGCGATTCTGCTAGCAGAAACCAAGTGCCTCACACGCGGGTCACCATAGTCCTGAATACTCAACCGTCATAGCCCACATAGTCATCATGAATCATCCCCTGCGTCTTGTCCTGGTGTTTCACAATCATCAGCCGATCGGCAACTTCGATGGAGTTTTCGAGCAGGCCTATCAAGATAGCTACTTGCCATTTCTGGATGTGTTCGAGAATTACGATCGCCTACGGATCGGACTGCACACCAGCGGATCGCTCATGGAGTGGCTCGATGAGAAGCATCCCGAGTATGTCGACCGTTTGGCGAATTTGGTTGCGCGGGGTCGCATGGAAATCATTGGGGGAGCCTACTTCGAGCCGATCTTGCCCATGATTCCCGCGCGAGACCGTGTGGGTCAAATCACCACGTACACGAAGTGGCTCGAACAACGCCTGGGGGCCACGGTCCGCGGGATGTGGGTCCCCGAGCGCGTCTGGGAACAATCCCTGACCAGCGATTTGGTGCGGGCGGGCATTCAATTTACGATCCTCGACGACTTCCATTTCAAAAACGCGGGGCTCTCCGCTGACTTGCTGCACGGATATTATGTCACCGAAGATGACGCCAACGTCCTGCGGGTATTCCCGGGGAGCGAACAGCTAAGGTATCTGATCCCCTTTCAGTCGCCGCAAGAATCGATTAATTACCTTCGCGGCGTTGCTCAAGAGCATCCTGGCGCGGTGGTGGTGTTTGGCGACGATGGCGAAAAGTTCGGCACTTGGCCCGGCACCAAGGAGCTTGTCTATGATCGCGGTTGGTTGCGACAGTTTTTCGATGCCCTCTGCGAAAACAGCGATTGGCTCAAGGTGACGACTCCCAGCGAAGCCATCGAGAGCGTTCCCCCGTTGGGCAAACTGTACATCCCCGAAGGTAGCTACCGGGAAATGACCGAGTGGGCATTGCCTGCGGCGCGGATCAACGAATATGAGGACTTGCATCACGATTTCGAGAGGCAGGGTCTCTGGGAGCGCGTGGCCCCCTTCGTGCGAGGGGGTTATTGGCGGAATTTCAAGGTGAAATACCCCGAGACCAACACCATGTATGCGCGGATGCAAATGGTGAGTCGGCGGCTCCAACAAATGATCGAAGAAGGTGCCGCTGGCGAGCTGATCGAACAAGCCCGGCTGGAACTGTATCGGGGCCAATGCAACTGTAGCTATTGGCACGGGGCGTTCGGGGGGAATTATTTGCCCCATCTCCGCAACGCCATCTATCAGCATTTGATTGCCGCCGAGAATTTACTCAATCAATACGAGCACCGAGGTTGGCAGCACGACCAAGCGCCGTGGGTCGAAATCGAGGCCGCTGATTTCAATTTCGATGGTCGCCCCGAGTGTCGGTTGGCCAACAAGCGATTGTTGCTGCTGGTGGCACTGGTCGAAGGGGGTCAAATCTACGAAATCGATGTCAAATCGATTTGCCACAATCTGCAAGCCACTCTCACCCGCCGACCCGAGGCCTATCATCGCAAGGTACTTCGCGGTCCGCAATCGGCCGACGGCGATGTGTCGAGCATTCACGACCTGGTTGTCTTCAAGCAAGAAGGGCTCGACCGACGCTTGGGATACGATTCGTGGAGTCGCAATTCGTTAGTAGATCATTTTTTCCCCTTGAATGTCGCGCGGGAAGCCGTGGTGGCAGGGTCCGCCGTCGAGCAGGGTGATTTCGTATTGGGTACTTACGAGGCCAAACTCCGCCGCAATCCGGGCAAAGTACAATTGCAATTGGTCCGCGAAGGCAAAGTTGCGGGCAGGACGACTCAAGTCACCAAAGGCATCACTCTCTGCGACGAGGGCTCGACCATCGAAGTCGCCTATCTCCTGGAAAACCTGCCGGAGCAAAATGAATTCGTGTTCGCACCCGAAATGAACTTCGCCGGCTTACCCTCGGGTATCGACGATCGCTATTTTCAGGCCGCCGACGGCCGGTCGCTGGGCCATCTGGGAACACAACTCGATCTGCGGGACTGCTCGGATCTGGCCCTGGTGGATGGTTGGCTGGGGATCGACGTGGCGATTGATTTCGATCGGCCGACTTCTATTTGGACCTATCCCGTCGAGACGGTCAGCCAATCCGAGGGAGGATTCGAGCTCGTGCATCAATCCGTCGCGGTGGTTCCACACTGGCATGTCTTACCCGATGCCAATGGCTGTTGGAGTGTAACCCTGCGAATCGTGGTCGACACCAGCCTGGCAGAACAGCGGATGCAAGAAGCCGCCGAAACCGCCGCGGTGTGAAGGGGCGATGCAAGAGATATCACCGCTGATAGGCGCTAATAATCGCTGACAATCCGAACGCCCAAAGTCGATGGTTGAGGTTAGTGTTTTAGGTAGACAGACAGTACAAATCGTTTCCATTCAACGTTGCCAGAAGGGCCAAAGTTTACAAGATAACCTACAGGCTGCCGGGCCAGACGCATGTAGTTGATGAGTTGTGATTCATGTTCGGTAGTCAGCTCACGAACGGATTTCAACTCGACAATTATTTGCTCGTAAACAATCAAAGTCAGGATTGTATCTCTTCTTTAGCCTGAGGTCCTTGTAGAAAGTTACAAGTTCCTGATGAGACTTGAATGGGATCTTGCGAAGTTCAAGTTCGATTTCTAGGGATTCCTGATAGATTTCTTCCAGAAGCTCGCCCCCCAATTCTCGATGAACCTCGAAGACCGCTCCCATGAGTTTGTATCCCTCCTGGGCAAGTGGTTTTCCCAAGTCACTCTCATCGGACGTCATCTTATTATTCCCTTATTAGCGTTATTCAGCGTCAATTAGCGGTGCTTTTCTTCCCGAGGCAGTGCAGGTGGGTCATGCCGGAACTGCGGAGTACCTTGTTCCGGCCTACCCCACAGTAACGTGAGGCACGCTCTAGTTAAATACCGCGAGTTGCTAGCCGAGGTAACGCCGTAGTTGGACGCCCGTCAAGTCCTCCCACGGGGAAGGAATCGCCGCAAAAAGGCACAAGAGGTCGAAGCTCGCGGTAGGTTTTGTACGAGCTAACACCGAACCAGCTCCTACAAATTGCAAATGCTCGTTCGACGCCACATAGGGACACGCCTCTGGTGCCTTTTCGTGGCGATAGTTCCCCTGCAATATGCGGCCGACAGTCAGTGCTCCTAGTAGCGTTTCTCAGCGCAAATCAGCGGTGCTCTTCTCCATGCGACAATCTCCGCGCCAATTCATACCAATCCACGTCGGCACGCAGTTCTTGCTGACCGTAGGTCACGGTGGCCAGCAGTGGGACATTGCCGCGGCGGACGATCTCGGCTGCGTTGGTCGATGTGCTTTCATCGTCGGGTAAGAGGGACAGCCGATTGAGAATGACCCCGGCAATCGGAAGCCGAGGAGCGACGTACTTCGCCGTGATGAGTGTTTGCAGGGTAGCGTTGATGGTCCCCAGTTCATTGGCGGCAACCACAACCAGGGGGAATCCAAAATCTTCCGCCAAATTGGCGTTGTAGTCTACTTCGCTCAGGGGAGACATCAGGCCCCCCGCACCTTCGACCAGAACGATGTCGCTCCGCTCCTGCCACACTTCGAGACCCGTGCGGAGGAGTTGGGGATCGACCACGCTTCCCGCAAACTGGGCTGCCAACGGCGGAGATACCGGAGCGGCAAATCGTTGGGGGCAAACTTCCGCCAGCGTCCCGGGCCGACCCGCAGCCTCCCAAATTCGCACGGCGTCGTCGGCCACAAGTTCCCCGGAGTCCCTGCGACATCCACTGGCAATCGGCTTGTAGACCCCCACGCGATACCCCTGCTTGACCAGCGCGCGGGCGATCAACGCCCCCACATGGGTCTTGCCAACTCCTGTACTTGTGCCAGTGATGAAAAGTCCAAGCATAGGGAGAAGAGCCATTAGCTATTAGCCATGCACAACTGACCACTGACAAATCACAACACCAAAAACTCTTCCACCGCTTCACGCATCGCTTGTCGATCCGCGGAGGCACCGGTCCAAATCTCGAATGCCAGGGCCGCTTGCTCTACCAGCAGTGTGAGCCCATCTACCGTTCGGCAACCGCGCTCTTGGGCTTCCTTCATCAACCAGGTGCTGGGAGGATTGAATGCTACATCCGCCACGATGGTATGTTTTTCTAATCCATCCAAGTCCAGCGGCAATCGTTCGTTGGGTTGATTCGGGCCAACGGGGGTGGCGTTGATCAAGACCTGAAAATCGCCATTGATCGCATACAAGCTGTCCCCCGCTAGTGCTTCGGCAAAGCAGTGGGTGAGCGGTGTCTCGGCAACCAAAGTCTGTGTAAGGTTCTCGATCTTCTCAGGACGACGGCAGAGGATGCGAATCTCGCCCGCACCCACCAGTGCCAATTCCGCGGCGATCGCGCGGGCGATTCGGCCCGCTCCCACGATGGTCACTTTGAGTCCCTTCACCGTGCCGGTCTGTTCCAGCAATTGCCGCAGCGCTCGCCCCTCGGTGTTATAACCGAAAAACTTACCCTCGGCCTGTTTGATGCAATTCACCTGACCACTGATGCGCGCGGCATCGCCAATTTCTTGCAGGTAGGGAATCACGGCATCGCGGTGCGGCGGGGCGATCATGATCCCGTTGAAGCCAAAGATTCGCGCCCCCCGCAAGGCCCCTTCCAAATCCAGTGCCGGTACCTCGAAAGTCAGAAACCGCCAGTCGAGCCGGGCCGCATCGAACGCTTTTTCCAACATGTATTGCGTGGGATTCCCGGCGATCGGTTGTCCGATCAGGCAACACACATCTTGTTGGGGATGGCTGGTCAAGGAAGACTCGAAAGGTTTATGGTGATCGGCTAGCCGCGGGCGGCAGTTGGCGGAATTATTAGGAACCCTCCATTCTGACCTGTCGGGAGCCGTTTTTCAACGCCGCCTTATTGTAGTACAGGGCCGAGCAATTATTCATTTTGGGGTGCCATGTTCACGCTGGTACTCCGGCGTGAGCATGTGAATAGTCTAGAAAACATGGCCACAGCGGAGTACCACCGTGGCCATGGCACCCTCCTCGTGGGAACACTGTTCGGCCCTGTTATTGTAGTAGGCACACGGAGTGTGCCTACTACATTGCGACGGGCATGGTATCGTGGAGGGTGACAATTCACCACTTTTCCGCGATGTCGTGATGTTTCGCAATTATCCACTCACTTGGCTGTTTATCCTCGCCACGGCCTGCGTCGATCTGGCGATTTTTGCTGGGCCAAGTGCGACCACGGAACGCGACGAAGTCTTGCGGTTTTGCCTGCTTAATTTCGGCTTCCCTGCGCAGCTTAGCGTGCTCTCGATTTGGGCCGTCATGAGCCGACTCAACCGACTCGCCAAGGGGGCCGTGTTGACGTTTCTCCTCGGCGTGCTGTTACTCTTGGCTTCCGCCACGTTGGAAACCCTCAACATTCGCAGGGAGTTTATCGCGGTCAGTCTCTTGCAATCCCTGGTGATTCTCGGCGGGGCGTGGGTCTTGAAATGGTGTGGCTACCAGGCGGAATTAGACTGTGTAACAAGTCCCTCCCCTGAGCCCTTTCGCATCTCACTGGTCGAGGTGTTTGGCTGGTCGCTGGTAGTGGCTTTGTGGTCCTTCGCCGCCAGGCATGCCGACTTTTCAATTGTCGCCGAGTACGACTGGTGGCTCTGGTTTTCCTGCGCGACACTGGTCCCCTTGGCCATGATCCCCGCCTTCTTGGCCAAACTGCAAACGGGAACACGGATGTTGCGACTCATGGTGGTTTACTTGCTCGCATTGCTGTTCTATGGCCTAGCGCGGAAATTCTTCCCTGGCGAATTGCAGGCCTGGATATTCACTATGGCCGTCACCCAAATCGCTTACCTCACCGCCTGGTGGGCCGTGATGCGGATGGATCAAGTCTTGCGCGAACGCCGGGCAGTCTCGGCCAACAGCCGTGCGAAGTTGGCGATCTACGATCCGCACGAGGGGGGCGAATAAAAGCACTATCGATTAAGTTTTGACTGAAAGTACTTAGTAAGGTAAGATTTTTTCATGGACCAATGTATTGTCAACCAAGTCGAAAACATTAAGGAACTCTGCCAACGATTCCATGTGCAGAGATTGGAGTTGTTCGGATCGGCCGCCCAAGGGAATTTTCAACTCGGCGAAAGTGACGTAGATTTTCTCGTGGAGTTTAAGCCGCTTCCCGAGGGCGAACATGCGGACGCGTACTTCGGACTGTTGGAGTCTTTGCAGAAACTGTTCAATTGCTCGGTGGATTTGGTAATGGTACGCGCTATTCGCAATCAATATTTTCTGGAAGCCATCAAAGGCTCTAGGGAGCTGCTCTATGCAGCTTAAAGTCAGAGCCTGTTTGGAAGACGTGCGTCTAGCAGCGGAATTGATCCTGCGTTTTACGGCAAATAAGTCACTGTCCGACTACGAAAATGACGTGCTCTTGAGGAGTGCCGTTGAGCGTCAATTTGAAATCATTGGCGAAGCGATCAATCGAATGCGAAGAGTTGATCCGAACATAATTGACTCACTTCCACAGTCACTTCGGATCATCGCTTTTAGAAACATCCTGATTCATGGCTACGATGTCGTGGAAAACACCATCGTATGGGAAGTCGTGCAGAATAATCTTTCGCCCCTACTAAGGCATGTGCAAGGCTTATTGAGCACACAAGAATGAAAAGTTAGATTCCGAGCTTCTGCGCCGCGCCTTGATCCGCACATAGGGGGCCACAAACTGCGCGCGATGGCCAAAGCTGCCGAATTCGGCGTCTGCCTCGGCGTGCCGCGGCTCCACGAGATCTTCGATCACAAACCCCGCGCGGCAAATCCCGCCCAGGAGTTGTTCCCAGCGGTGGAGGAATTCCAGGGTCCCCGCTTCACGGAGTCGGCAAGGAGCTTCCGCCGGGAGGGGGCCACTGCGGTAATAGGGCTCACGGAGTCGAACCGTGCCATCGCTTGCGCGAACCTCGGCCTGCAAACTCACCGGCGATTTGTGTTGGCTCACGTAAAGCCCACCAGGGCGCGTGACGCGCGCAACTTCTGAAAAAACCTTCCCCACATCGGCGACATAACAGGTGCTCACTGGGTGGATCACTACATCAAACGTCCCCGCTGGGAACATGGCGAGGTTATCCATTGAAGTCTCGACGGTTTGCAGTGCCAGACCGCGCTCCGCAGCGACCGCGCGATCGAGGGCGAGCATCTCGCCGCTGATATCGGCAACAGTTACCTGGGCTCCCGCCGCGGCATAAATTGCGCCGTGCCGACCTCCACCTGCTGCCAGACACAGCAAGCGCAGGCCGCGAACTGAACCACCCAGCCAACCCAGGGGATCGACCTGTGAAAGCGGCTCCACAAGATCTGCATCCTTCGCGGGTTGGGCAAGGGGCACTTGCTGTCGTGCCAATTTGTCCCAAGCCCGAGCGTTGTGAAGGATTTCAGGAGATCGGTCGTGCATAAAGAAAAGTACCTGCAGAATGGTCCGGCGATCAACAAAGAGGTCTTACTATTGAACCATTCTGCAGGCGGAAAATGATGATGTGGTGAGTAGATGAGTAAGTTAGTAGGTAGGTAAATAGCCGCGATTCAACGAATCGCAGGGAGGGCGAACATCGTTGCAAACCATGCCAACACTACGCACCCCGCAGGTTCGGGGATCGCGCGGACATCGGCGAAACCATCGATCTCCGGAGTCAGCCCCGATCCTAGTGGATTGGTGATTCTCACGTGCGTGATCTGCGACAATCCTACCATGGCTAGGTCGATACCGACACCGCCCCCCGATCCGTCGTAGCCTGCAACGATAGCGGCTGTGTTGAGTCCGGTCACATCGAAACTCGGATCAACAGGCTTGGTGAAATCGGTGGGAATGCTAGCAGTCGCAGGAAAGGGAATCGCGATGTCACTGAAACCAAGTGTCGGAAACCTGCCATCGGCATCAACCCCCGGCACGACCACAAAGTTGATCCCGTCGGCACTGAGCGAAATGATTCCTCCCTCGCTGGCCGTCGAGCCGGTGGCCAAGTCGGTGTGATCGTTATTAAAACTGCCGAGATTGAAAAACGAGTTGCCGAAGATCAACAGATCGATGCCGAACGGATTGTTTGGATCGTCGGTCACGGGCACATCGAAGCGGACCGTCAGTTCCCCCCCCTCGCCCAGCGAAACCAATTCGTTCACTCCCGCTGCCCCGCTGAAGGGCGTAACCGGGAAACCACCAAAGGCCGTGCTGTGGTGCGTGGGCTCGCCCAATGACACACTCGGATTCGTGAATTCGGGCGTCGGGTTGCTCCCCGAACTGTACCCCACCACGGAATCCGCCCACGGGTCAGCCCACAAAAAGGGGTCAGAACTATTTATTCCCAGGATCACCAACATCAACACCAAGGCATTCTTTTTCATCAGACAGTACTCCAAGTTGCAAATCGAAAGTGGGTAACAAACATCGGCCAACATAAGCTCACAGCGAACAAGTGCATCCCAATCCCAGAGGGCTCGGGCACTACCAAAACACCACCGGCTTCTGCGATACTCGCAAGCGTTAACAGTGGTTTCAAACCATATTGCGTCGACCAGATTTCCAGATCGCTGGGATCCACGGCATGGTCCCCATTGGCATCGCCCTGTTCAGCCAACGCACCGGTCAATGTGCCGAAGCCGCGTTGCCAGGCGAGAAAATCGCGGCCATCGATGTCGTCATCGCCATCGAAATCGGCGTTGGCAGTGAGTTGGGCGGCAAGCGGATTCCTGCCAAAGGCTTGGTTACTGTAAGTGGGAGTGAACGCCAAGCTGTCCCAACTATTGTTGGTTAGCGTGCGGCTCGATATTCCACTCGCGGCGGGGGTCCAGGTGCCTCCGGCAAAGGGGCTCGTTGCCGCGCTGCCGTAGTTCCAATAGCCGCTTATTAACCAGCCTTCCTGGTAAAAATCTTCTGGGTCAATCGATTCCGCTCCATCGGCCGGGCCAGAATTGGCGAGGCCCTGATCGTCAAAGACTGTGTCATCGTCGAGCGCGAATGCTCCGTCGCCATTCGTGTCGTAACCTAGTCCAAACACACCAATGCCGAATCCACCCAGCGAACCGACTTTGGCGTACAGCCGCGGATCGGCGGCCACAATGGCCGTGAACATGTCGGCCCCAGTGGCGGTGCCATCCCAGCGAAATCCCCAGGCCAGCGCATTGTCGAGCGTCGAGTTCCCCTGCCAATCCAGCACCAAGGCCGAGCGATTCGCCCCCGTGCCGACCCAGAATTCAATGTCGTCCAAAGAGGTGACGGGTCCGGCGTGAGCGCTTGGGCAACTCAGGCCGAGCGGAATGAGAATTAGTAGCATTCTCCAGATGCTTTTCGTGTGCCACTGGCTCGGCCAGTGCTTTTGCAGACAGTCTGTTGCGGGTAACGGCCCTCGTTTGTTATCCAGCAGAACGTCGTTATTAAATCGGGGTTTTGCCTGCCAGAAGTGGCAGAAAAGACACTGGCAGAGCCAGTGGCACCCACGAAGTAAATACAATACGCAATTCACGGCGTTTCTCCTCCGCTGCGGGTGAGCAGCGCATTGAGCGTGGCTTGTTCGAGGTCTTCGCCGAGAAATGCGACATGCCCATCGCAAAAAGCAACCAGCGCCCCACCCAGATGCGGGCTGCCGATCTCGTTGTCGAACGAGCCGTTGTCGAACCTCTCGTTGAGGGGAGTTGCTTGTTCTTGGGCGAAGATGTTGTGACCATTGGCCCATTCCATGGTGCTTGCCCGGCGATATGTTGCTTCCGCGACGGCGACTGTCTGTGCGGTGCCATCGGCAATCTGTTTCATCATGACGGGAACATTCCAGTTGAACACACCCAGAGAGTTGTCATGGAGTGTCTGGGCAGACGGATCGACGACATCGGGATTTCCAAAGTTGGGGTCGTCGCGCCCATCGCCTTCCACGCCATAGATGCCGCCATAATCCGTAAAGGCCAGTCCCCGCCACGTGCCATGCGGGCTGATGAGGACTGAACTCGGTGTGCTCGGACAAAGAAACATCGGCAGCACCGCGGCCCCCAGTTCTCGATTCGGCGAATCTTTCGAGGGGACATCCAGTCGGTATTGGCTCCACAGGTTCGATTGTTCGAGGAATGGCAGCAGTTGCACGTTCCAGGAAATCAAACGCTGCGGAACGGTAAAATCGCCGGTCATGGGATTGGTGTAACCGAGGCAACCAATCGGCAAAGCCGTGTGTTGCTGTTCGTAGTTCAACAGGGCCGTGCCCAGTTGCCGCAGGTTGTTTTGACACTGAACACGGCGAGCCGCTTCGCGGGCGGCCTGCACCGCGGGAAGCAGCAACGCCACGAGCACGCCGATGATGGCGATCACCACCAACAGTTCCACGAGGCTGAATCCGGCCCAATTTCTGCATTTGCCGCGATAGGTTGCTGCGTAGACCACGACTGACTTTCCCAAGTTCGCACGTCTTATCGGCACATCGAGCGCAGCAGTCCCCAGGACTGGTACTTCGACGGACGAACACGCATGCGAACTCGCAGAGCTTTTTCAGTTACGCGGCTCCTGTCCCTCGCAGGGTGCCACATACAACGCATTGGTAGGTCTTCTGACTATGCAGGCTCAAGCGAACCGGCCTTCTCAGTCGCCCTTTCCGAAGAAAGCAAATCGACCAATGGCTCACGCAGAATGTTCGCTTGATAGTGCCCACTTACAGCGGCGGGGCCGTCCCGGATTCGCACCGGAGTTCCCTGTTGCGTCGGCCCATGCGAGGAATTGCAGACTAACTGTCCTCACTGGCCGACCACCAACGCACGATTAATACGGAGGTCAGTCTACCGGCGGGGGAGGTGGGTGTCAAAGGGGCAGTATTCAACGGGGTTTATCCAGGGCCGATCCGGTTAGCCGGCACCGTTCCGGTGCCGTGGTCTATGGCTTTCGCGAATAACCCGGCATCGGAACGATGCCGGCTAACGCTAAACTTGAAAAACTGATCCCACTGAATTAATTTGCGGCGGTCCGGAAAACGTACCCATCGAATTTGTGGTACAGCTACAATGTAGACGATACAATTGAGGAGGAGATTCGCCACAAATTCGAATGCCTGGGTTAGCCCGCGACTGACCGAAAGTGGTGGGCAATCACACTCCAGAAGAGATGTCTTACACGTTTTCAGGAGAGTAGACATGTATGTCGACCCCATCGTCGAAGAGATTCATCAAATACGAGCGAAACTATTTGCCGAGTGTAACCATGATCTTGATCGTTACCTAGCTCGCATGAAAGCTTCGGAAGCGGAGCACCCCGAGCGACTTGTTACCTTGGAAGAGGTGCGCGCCCGTGCTGAGCGAAGCAAGGCTTCATCTGGTAATACAAACGGGAACCAATGAGCGACATTCCAAAAAGCAATCGCATCAACTACCGCAAGCTTGCTTTCGAGCACTATGATCCCGTTTGTGCTCACTTTGGTTTCGGTATTCCGATGGTTTTGGAGGTAGCTCACCTTGATGGGAAGCGGCAGAACAATTCCCTCGAAAACTTGGTGATCTTGTGCCCGACATGCCACAAGATGCACGACATCGATCTCATCAGCACCGAAACAATCGTGCAGATGCGAGATCGCCCTAAAGCAGTTGATTGGTCGAAGCGCATGAAAGACGCCGGAGCAAAAGCGGCTCTCACGCGCAAGCGTCGCGCAGCCGCTCGCAAAGCGGTCGAGACTCGGCGGAAGCGAAATCGGGATTGCACTTCCGAATAGAGAAGTTGATTTCAGGCTGCGAGAATACTATGCTTCTAGAACAATAACAGTATTAGTCGAGACATGCGATGCCGACAGTCTTGAGAGTGGGGCGTTATCGATTTCACTTTTTTAGTAATGAAAGCAATGAGTCTCCACACATTCATGTCAAAGCCGGTGGTGACGAAGCACAGTATTGGCTTGACCCCGTGGCGCTCGCGGTAAATTACGGTTTCAATGCCCGTGAACTGAACGAAGTTGAAAAACTTGTCATAGAACACAGAGTAAAATTACTGGAGGCCTGGAATGAGTACTTCGCTTAATCCAAGTTCGAAGATAACCCGTGGTCATTTGCCCACCTCGGCACTGGCCAAATCGGTGACATTCAACGATGCATTGATGCACGTTACGCTCATGGACGGTCGGGTGATTGGCGTGCCCGTCGCTTGGTTCCCCTTGTTGCGCGATGCGACGGCTGACCAACGGAGGAACTATCAAATCTGCGGTGGGGGGATCAGTCTCCATTGGGAGGAGCTCGACGAAGACATTTCCATTGCGGGATTGATGGCGGGTGGAGATGCGAAATCCCTCTGAGTAAAGCAAGGGGGAAAAACTACAAATGACCTTCGGCGATTTCCTGATTCCTCACGCTGCCGGTGCAGTTTTCCGCCCGATGATCTTCCCTACTTCTTGGCGAGTTGTCCCGAGGGCTAACAGCGAGCGCACCAATAAGTCGATCGAGACCGTGGCGTCCGCGGCTTCCATCTTGGCAACCCGTGACTGGCTGGTGCCGAGCAATGTGGCCAATTTGACTTGTGTCAGTTTTCGAGCCAACCGTAACTGACTAAGGCTTCGGGCGAGTGCCAGCTTCATCTCCACCAGTGCGGATTCCTCATCGCTGAGACCGAGGAACTCTTGCGCGGTGCCGACCTTCCAACCAGCTTTTGCCAGTCGCTTTTTTTTAGTGGTGTTCATGTTTACCTCATCAAACAAGTTCATCGTAGGCCGTAAGCCGATTTTGACAGGTAGTGATGATCTGTTGCGGAGTTGTACCTGATTTCTTGGCAAAGATTGCGAGAATCACAATCACGTCAGAATCGATTCGGTATACAATTCGCCAATTGTGCTGCTGATCACGGATTCGCAATTCATGGCATCGCGATCCAATGGAAGGCATAGGCCGCGAGCAGGGCATGCCGAGCTTCTCTCCTCGTTGCAGGCGCCGCAACAAAGTTCCCGCTTCAATTCGTGCCAACGCCGAAAAGGGTGGAGTTTTTACTTCGCCCTCCAACCATACCAAGGGTTTATCACCGTCAACCATCAAGCTAACTATATGTCATATCTGGCATAATGTCAAGTGGGCGTTTTCCCGTAATCGCGAACAGGCTATTCAGTCCGGAATCGCTCACCCCCCCTTGTTCAGCAGCCCCAGAATAAAATCCCCACCGATGACCGCGTAGTCGGGGCGGGGATGCTCGGCGGTAAATACCCGCAGGTCGTCTTCGGGGAGGGACTTAAAGAAACCTTCGTCGATTTCACCGGCGGCGTTGCTCACCGCCGCGAGATTCATCCCAAAATGTTTCGCTAAGAACCGGTAGGTCGCGGCGCGTTTGTTGGGGCCGTAGTCGTGGCCCTCGTCGGCGAAGTGGGCATTTTCGATTTGGTCCGCGGCGTCGAAGAACGAAAAAATCCGGCGAATGTGTGGGTATTCGACCCGTGGGGTATTCACACTCCAGTCGCCGCCGTCCGAGACCAACAGCAGCGGCTTGGGGGACACCAACGCCGCAATCTCCACGGTGTTGGTTTCGTATTCGTCGGTCTTGTGAACCGGCATCGCACTTTCGCATTCGCAGACGCCGAAGAAGTGGGCCGATACTTGGGCCACGGGCATCGACAGGTCGATGCGATCATCAATCGCGGCGAGCAGAAACGTCTGCATTCCGCCCGCCGAGGCACCGGTGACTCCGAGGCGAGTTTCATCGACAAACCCCAGCGACAACAGAAAATCGATCACCCGCATGCTGTTGTAAGTTTGGAGCCGCTGCACTTGGAACCGTCGATGCTCGCACTGCGTGGAGTCGACGTAACCGACCATGTCGTAGCTAAACGCCGCAGCCCCCATGCGGGCTTGGGCCGCACACCGGGCTTGCACATCCGGAGTGAGTCGCGCATTGCCCCAGTGGCCGTGCGGATTGAGAATTCCAGGAATCTTCCCCTCGATCTTGGCAGGGAGATAGAGATTCCCCGTCACCCAAAATCCTGGCAAACTCTCGAACGCGACATTCTCGACCGTGTAGCCATCCATCTCCCGCAAGCTGTGCCGAATCGGTTTCAAGTCGCACGGCAGGGGGAGTTGTTCCAACTCCAAACCATGGCGAATCCCAGCGCGCAGCATCGCAGCACGCTGCTCCCAACTCGCGCGATCGCTGTAGAGCGTCGCCTTTTCGGCAAGCTTCTCGGCAGCCACCGGCTCCGGGTAGGCCCACCCGCGGATGAGGGTTATGACCTGCGAGTGGGCAGTGGGGGGTGAAATCGCAATACAGAAGCACATTAGTAACCAAGAGTTGCAAATAGATCGCATGATGACATCGCTTAGAGGAAAAGGTTTAGGGTGCCCAACAATTGATTTTACAGGAGGGAGCAGAGATAACAGAGGGTAAGAATATCAGTTTCTCTGCTTGCTCTGCTACCTCCTGTTCAAAAAGGTAATTCAATGAATCGCAATAGCTTTCGAGCAGCTCGTAAAACGGTCGATGTGTCGGTTGGTGAATCGGTCCGAATCATCCGCGAACTTCAGGAACTGAGCCAAAATAGTTTATCCGAGCTAACCGGCATTCCGCAATCCACGATTTCCGCCATTGAGAATGACCGGGTGAAACTCGGAGTGGAAAGAGCGAAGGTGATCGCCCGCGCCCTTCGTGTGCATCCTGCCGTGTTGGTGTTTCCAGGCTGGGATGTCGAGAGCGAAACCGCTGCGTAGTGCATTGTCACACCGAAAAATGAGGGTGCCATGGCCACGGCGGTACTCCGCTGTGGCCATGCTTGC
>CALMBE010000126.1 GCA_937860165.1 uncultured Planctomycetaceae bacterium | reverse complement strand
ATTCACATGCCCACGCCGGAGTACCAGCGTGAGCATGGCACCCCAAAATGAATAACTGATCGGCCCTACCGGCATTTCCACCCGGTTGCCAACTGGCCGGTCCTGGCCGATAATCCGGGATTCCACTTGCTCTTGGAGTCTCGCAATGCAGGACAAGCTTCACTCGGCTACCGCTCTCACCTTCGATGATGTGCTGATCGAACCTCGCTACAGTGAGGTAGTTCCCTCGGAGGTGGATGTCACGACGCAATTGACCGAGCGGATCGCGATGCGCATGCCGATTCTCAGCTCCCCCATGGACACGGTGACCGAGAACAAAATGGCGATTGCCTTGGCACAGGAGGGAGGGCTGGGCGTCATTCACAAAAACATGTCCATCGAGCGTCAGACCGAAGAAGTGGACAAAGTAAAACGGAGCGCCAATGGGATCATCGTCGACCCGGTAACACTCCCTCCCACTGCTAGCGTTGCCATCGCTCGCCAGACGATGGACGAATCGAATGTCTCGGGGATCCCGATCACTGCCGAGGGCAAGTTGGTGGGAATTCTCACCCGCCGCGATCTGCGTTTTCTCGAAGATAATAGTCTTCCCATCTCCGAAGTGATGACCAGCAGCCCCTTGGTAACGGCTACGGGGAATGTATCGCTTGAGGAAGCTGAGAAGATTTTGATGGCAAAAAAGGTCGAGAAACTTTTGCTGGTTGACGAAAATAACCAACTGACGGGACTGATTACGATCAAAGACATCGACATGATGCGCCGCTTCCCCCAGGCATGCAAAGATGCCCAGGGACGATTGCGGGTCGGTGCGGCGATCGGGGTCTTCGATTTTGATCGGGCTGCGAGTCTGATCGAGAAAGACGTCGATTTCCTGGTTGTCGACAGTGCCCATGGGCATTCGTCGAATGTGATTGAAACCGTCAAACAACTTAAGTCGCGGTGGGACATCGAAATTGTCGCCGGAAATGTGGCGACTGCCGAAGGTTGTCGAGATTTGATTGCCGCGGGTGCCGATGCGGTGAAAGTCGGAATCGGTCCAGGCTCGATTTGCACGACGCGGGTGATTTCGGGGATCGGGGTTCCGCAGATTACAGCAATTATCAATGTCGCTCAGGCGGCGAGTGGTTCGCGAGTGCGAATCATTGCCGATGGTGGCATTCGCTATTCAGGAGATATTACCAAGGCCCTTGCTGCTGGAGCCCATGTGGTGATGCTGGGGGGCTTGTTGGCGGGGTTGGACGAAAGTCCCGGCGAAAGGGTCCTGTTCAAGGGCCGCACCTACAAGGCCTATCGAGGCATGGGTTCGCTGGGGGCCATGGTCCACGGGTCGAGCGAGCGGTATCGACAGCCAGCCGATGATACTCGCAATGGCAAACTGGTCCCCGAAGGAGTCGAGGGCCGCGTGCCGTATAAAGGTTCGTTGAGTCCCTACCTGTACCAACTGGTGGGAGGCTTGCGAGCGGGAATGGGTTATTGTGGAACAAAAACCATCGAGCAACTGCGTACACACGCCCGATTCATTCAGGTTTCGCCGGCGAGTGTGCGGGAGAATCATCCCCATGACATTGCTATCACGCAGGAAGCACCGAATTACACCGCCGAATTTTCTTCAGTCGAGGAGCACTAGCGGCCCAAAATCCTGGGGCATCGCGCTGGCTTGGGGTCTCCTGTGGTTGACTTCGGCTATTGCTGCACAAGCAGGGCAACTAACATGGGGCCAACCTGGCCCCGCGAGGTCCGCTACAACCAGCGGACCGGCTCCTGCCCGAAGCACCACCGTCATGGCGGCTGCGTGGGAATCCGAGGACTCGCTCGCGGCGGAGGTTCCGCAGTACGACACCAAAAATCAGGGCGAAACCGCCAGCGAAATTGCGAGCCCTCTCGAATCTCAAACCACGGGGGAGCGCCCTCAGCCGTTTGATCCCTTCGAGCAAGACGATCGGTTTGCCGAACTCCCAAACGATCCCTTTGATGAACCGATCAGCGAGCCGGTCAACGATCTGGTTCCCGAAAATGGTGGCGAACCTGAAGTAGACCTCGACAAGGTCGAGGAAGCGCTCGACAACGAACTCGAACGCAGACAACAAAACTCTGTACAGGACACCTCGGAAGACTCAGAATCAGACATAGATACCCACGACGAGGACAAACCAAAAACGGATCTCGACATGGATTCCGTCCGTCCCGAGGCGGAAGACACCACCCAGCCCGGCACCACCGCCCCGGACCGCGGCGTTTCTGATTTTGAACTCAAGGCACCCTCAACCAAGTCCCCGGAGTCGATTCGCCCTAATAAGTTTCGCCCCACCAAGCAATTTGCCGAGGAGTTGGAGGAAAGCCAAAAAAGTTGCGAAGAAGAGTTGGCAGCCGTAAGAGCCGACAAGATCAGCAGCGTCGATCTGAGCATCCGGGTCGAGGGCAAGGCGGGCGAAGATTTTCCGTATGAGTGTACCCTGGGGGGAGAAACCCTCCAGCCACGAGTCTGGCCCGAGATCACATACACCTGGAAGGCCTCGGCGTTGTGCCACAAGCCGCTTTACTTTGAGCAAGATCAACTCGAACGACACGGACACGATTGGGGTCCTTACTTGCAACCGGTGATGTCGGGAGTGCATTTTTTCAGCTCGATTCCAATCCTTCCGTACAAGATGGGCATCGAGTCGCCGAACGAGTGCGTCTACGCCTTGGGCCATTATCGCCCGGGAAGTTGTGCCCCCTACATGATCGAGGCCGCACCGTTCACTTGGAGAGCCGCAGCTTACCAAACGGGCGTTCTAACCGGGATGTCCTTCGCGTTTCCCTGATCGCCAACACTGATTCTCACTCCTTTGGTCACTTTTCCCTCAGGGTGAATGTGAGCGTATTCGACTTACCTGCGTAGCAAGTCTCGCCGATTCGATATAAACTTACAGTCATGGAACGGCCACTGCTAACCCGGGAACAATGCCGCGAAGTCGATCGCCGCGCGATCTGCGAATTGGGCATCCCTGGTATCGTGCTGATGGAAAATGCGGGACGCGGGGTCGCAGAATTCTTGCTCAACTGCGCTGCCAACAACGTCGCTATTCTCTGTGGCAAGGGAAACAACGCCGGCGACGGATTCGTAATCGCCCGACACTTAGCGGTTCACGGTGTCGTCCCCAGTGTAATTCTCCTAGCAGATCCATCGCAATTGACTGGGGATGCCCTCACCAACTACACCATCTTGCTAAAAAGCGGCACACGAATCGTCGATCTCTCGGGTGGCGCTAATCTGGAATCAGCCCTCGATTCACTGAACACGGACGCCCAGTGGCTTGTCGACGCGATGCTCGGCACGGGAGCCGTCGGTGATCCCCGAGAACCCTATCGCTCGGCCATCGATTGGATGAACAGACAAAACAGTCAACGCCTTGCAGTGGACATCCCCAGCGGCCTCGACTGCAACACGGGCCAAGCCGCAGCCTCGACCGTGCGGGCCAACGTTACCTGCACGTTCGTGGCAGCCAAAATCGGATTCAACAACCCGGCTGCTCTCAAGTACCTCGGAGAAGTGCGGGTGATTCCGATTGGAATCGATCCCCAATTGGCGGCCACATTATCAAGGGAGTGAAGACCCCACCAATGCCCCGTAATCGAGTTGCGTCCGGCGGCAATCGGGGAGCGATTCCAGGAATTTTCGGCCATAGGACTTACTGTGAATCCGCGGGTCAAGGATCACTACCCTGCCTGTATCCGTGCGACTGCGAATCAAGCGACCGAAGCCTTGCTTGAGTTTCAAAACGGCTTCGGGGATTTTATAGTCTCGAAAGGGGTTGCCACCGACAGCTCGGATCGCCTCGAACCGGGCTTCCAAGAGCGGACGGTCTGGTACGCTGAACGGCAACTTAGCGATTATCACAAGTTGTAGGGCATCGCCCGGGACATCGACCCCTTGCCAGAAACTGTCGGTTCCCAGCAGCACTGAGCGGGGGTCTTGCTTGAATAGTTCCAGCATCTGCGTGCGCGGCGTGCCGTCTGCTTGGCTCAAGAGATTCAGATTATTCGCCCGCAGCCAAGGTGCCAGTCGACTTGCCGCGCGGCGAAGCATGTCGTAACTGGTGAACAGCACGAAGGCATGGCCATCGCTCTCGCGGACGAAATGCCGAATCATGTCCAGCGAAGCCCGGTCATAATTCTCGCGTTCAACCGTGGGGTCCGGCATTCCCCGGAGCGTAATCAACTCCGCCTGCTCGGCATAATCAAAGGGACTATCCAGCCGCAAGGTATTGCTTTTAACCAATCCGACCCGGTTGCGAAAAAACTCGAAGCTATCGTTCTTGCCGACGGCCAACGTCGCGCTGGTGAGGATTACCGAAGGCACTTGATTGAAGAGATGTTCGCGGAGCATTGGCCCGACGTCGATTGGCGAGGCCATGAGCGACAACCGGGGCATCCCTCGACGCGATTGGTAACTCTCGAGCCAATAAACCGCCCCTGGCAACTGCTGGCGATGCCAGGCATTGAGTTCCCCGGCCAAGGAAACCAGGCGGTCGTGGGCGGCAATATAATCTTGTCGATCCGTTTCCTCTTTTTCAGCAGCGCCGACCCGCTTCACATCGACTGCCAGCTTATTCAATTCACCACTGAGTTGATTCACAATATCAAGCGGCTCTTTCACCCTGCCATTGGCGGGAGCCCGGGCTTCCTGCCAATCCAGGAGATCCGCAAACAACTCGTCGGCCCGCACTCGGCAACGATCCACATTCTGCTGGAGGTCGTGCAAATCGTACCGCGCGAGCAAGCCCTTTTGCGTGCGAGGATTGTAAAGTTTTAAGAGTTGATATTCGATTTGCCCACTCGTGAGTCGGATTCCTAAGTGATCGGCAGCGACCCCTTCAATCGTATGAGCTTCGTCGAGCACCACCACATCGTAGTCGGGCAGGATACTTACCCCCGAGCGACGCAGGGCCAAGTCGCTGAAAAAAATCGCATGATTGACGATCAACAATTGGGCGTGCTGGGCCCGGCGACGATCTTGATAGTAGAAACACTGCCGATAGGTCGGGCAGCGACGCCCCAAGCAATTCCCCTGGTCGCTGGCCACTTCGTCCCATACCATCGGCGATGGCTGAAATCCTAGCGAGCTGCGCGAACCATCGCTGGTGGTTTCACTCCAGGCCCGCAGGTCGCGGAGCTCGTCAAACGATTCCTGCTTCTCGAACAAGCTTGGCCCGCGGGCCAAAGTCTTGTGCAACCGCCGCAGGCTCACATAATTGCTCCGCCCCTTGACCAAGACTGCCGAGAAATCGCGCGGGATCACGCTATTCAAAAGGGGCAGGTCTTTGTGGATAAGCTGTTCCTGCAAACTGATCGTGTGCGTAGAAATGACCACCCGCAGTGGCTTATGAGCGGAATCGTACTGTTCCTCGTCTTTAGTCGCGGCCAGAATCGCCGGTACCAAGTAGGCAAAACTTTTCCCGACACCCGTCCCCGCTTCGACCACTAGGTGCTGCTTCTTGTGAATCGCCACCGCCACCGCATCGGCCATCGCCAGTTGCTGCGGACGTTTTTCGTATTGTTGCAGCCGTCGGGCGATCGAACCCTCGGGACCTAAGATGTCGGCAATGGAAAGCGTCATACTGACAGCGTAACAGTAGGGGAGTTTCTCCGAAACTGCCGTTTCCTTCGAGTTTCGGGGAGCCGCGGAGTCGTGCGTGACTGGTGGTGGACGGATCGAATCAGAGAAACTCTTCGTGCCAAATCGAACTAGTACGTCTTCCCTGAAATTCTGTCCGGTGCTATAAGCCTGGACATGAAGGACCATATTGTAAGCCTCACGGACGAGTCGCGACAGCAGTTGCAGCAGTTAGTGCAGTCGGGGACGCGACCGGTGCGCGTCGTCCGACGAGCCTTCGTGCTGCTCAAGTCCGACCAAGGGTTCACAGACGAGGAGATCGTCGAGCATGTGGGGTGCTCGGAGCGGACGATTCGCCGCATCCGCAAGCTTTTCGCGACCGAGGGGCTTGAACGGGCGTTGTTCGATGCGCCGCGGAGCGGAGCCCCGGCGACGTTCACCGCCCGCCAGCGGCAGCAGGTCGTCGCTCTGGCGTGCAGCGAACCGCCCGAAGGCCGCGTCCGTTGGACACTGGAGCTGTTGTGCCAGCACTCCGTGCAGCGAGGCTTCTTCCCCTCGGTCGGCAAGAGCGAAGAGGCGCTGTGGCTCAAAGAACACGATCTCAAGCCGTGGCGAAAAAAAACTGGTGCGTTCCCAAGCTCGACGAAGAATTCCGCCAGCGGATGGAGAACCTTCTCGACCAGTACGAAAAGCCGCTTGATCCGGCCGAGCCGGTGATTTGCGTCGACGAGCAACCGTATCAACTGCTCGACGACGCGCGGCCGCCGCCGCCCGCAGCGCCCGGCAAGATCGCCCAACAGGATTATGAGTACCGCCGCGGCGGGACGTGCAGCATTTTCGTGGCGGTCGAACCGAAGGCCGGCCGGCGATTCGTCCAGCCACGCCGCCGCCGGACGCGGGTCGAATTCGCCCGCTTCGTTCGCGACCTGTTGAGGCGCTATCCGCACACTCGCGGGATTCAGTGGGTTCTCGACAATCTCAACACGCACAACCCGCAAAGCCTGATCGAAGCGTTGGGGGAGAAAGAAGCCAAGAAGTTGCTGAAACGCATGCGGTGGCATTACACTCCTAAGCACGCCAGTTGGCTCAACATGGCCGAAATCGAAATCTCCGCGCTGCAGCGCCAGTGTCTCGATCGTCGACTCCCGACGTTCGAGGACGTCGTACGACAAGCCGCCGCTTGCTCGCGGGATCGTAATCGCAGGAACATCACCATCGAGTGGACCTTCCGCCGCGCCGATGCCCGCCGCGTCTTCCCCGAACTCTACAGGCCAAAACTTGCTGGATGACGTACTAGAAAGCGTATTACTCGAGTTTCGCTTGGAGGAAGCCACCCTTGCCGCCGCGTTAGCTATCGGTGGGATTCTGACGCCCAGACAGTGATACTTTTCCAGCCCGAGGGGTAGTCTTGCCGCAAGGTGTGTCGATATGGCGCGCATGCGCGCATTCGGGTTACGACGGCACCCCTGAAATTCCCAGAAGTTCGACTGCTGTTCGTGTGGAACACGTTGGCAAGGGGGGAAAGTGAGCACTTCGAGAAAATTCCAGCTCCATTCAACATTGGAATATGATTTGCGACCCTGTCTCACCGACCACCCATAACGGTGAAACCCGAGCGAGAACTGGCCGGCGCGATACGTCGGACCGCGAAGGGATGCGGTAGCCGTTTGTTACCTTCCGATGATTGCCCGCCATGGAACAGTTGCTACAAGGAATTCTGAACCTGACGCCAGGTGAAGTCCTCATGTTCGCCATCGGCGGACTCTTAATTTGGTTGGCCATCGCCAAAGAGTACGAGCCTACGCTGCTGCTGCCGATCGGTCTGGGTGCCATTTTGGCTAACATTCCACACTCGGCGGCGATTGGAGTCGATGGCGAGCCGGGAATCCTCACCTTCTTGTTCGACAATGGGATTCGGACCGAGTTGTTTCCGCTGTTAATTTTCGTGGCCATCGGGGCGATGATCGATTTCGGACCTTTGCTCCAGAATCCGAAAATGCTGCTGTTTGGTGCCGCAGCCCAATTCGGAATTTTTTTCACGTTTTGCCTGGCGGCAGCCCTGCATTTTACACTCAAGGAATCGGCGTCGATTGGCATCATCGGTGCTGCCGATGGTCCGACCTCGATTGTCGTGGCCAACCGTTTTGCTCCCCACCTCTTGGGGCCGATCACCGTTGCCGCCTATTCCTACATGTCGCTCGTGCCGATCATTCAACCGCCGATCATCCGGCTGCTCACCACTCAGGCCGAGCGGCGGATTCGGATGGACAATCTGCATTTCCGCTCGGTTTCGCGGCGGACTCGAATTATTTTCCCTGTGGCGGTCGCGCTGTTTGCCGGGCTGTTGGTCCCCAGCGCCGCCTCGTTGATCGGCATGTTGATGTTTGGCAACCTCCTCCGCGAGTCGGGAGTCGACGAGCGGCTCTCAAAAGGGGCTCAAAACGAACTTGCTAATATCGTCACCCTGCTACTCGGGATTTCGATTGGTGCTGTGATGACGGCCGATGAATTTCTCGATAGCCGGACGCTCATGATTCTCGGCATGGGCATCGTCGCCTTTGTGTTCGATACCGCGGGGGGCGTGTTATTTGCCAAGCTTCTGAATCTGTTTCTCAAGCACAAGATCAATCCGATGATCGGTGCCTGTGGCATCTCGGCGTTTCCGATGTCCGGTCGAGTGGTCTACAAGATGGGACTCGCCGAGGATCCCCAGAATCATTTACTGATGCAGGCGATTAGCTGCAATGTGGGCGGTCAACTGGGTTCGGTGGTTGCTGGCGGACTCATCTTGGCTCTGGTGGGGTAAGGAGTTTCGAGAATGGTTGACAACCTGTTCGCACTGGCCGAGCAAAATATCGCCGCGGGGTTGACTGCCGGCTCCGCGCTCCCCGAGGCGTTGCGTATCAGTTCGGTGGCGTTATTGGCGATATTCTTCGTGATGGGTTTGTTCGGAGGCCTGATCACGCTGCTCTCACTTGTTTTTCCCGATACGAGTGACGAAGCAGAATAGCTCGTCACCAAAGTCTGGCGACTTCGGCTATCTAGTAACCGTAGCCGAACTCGCCAGAGTTTGGTCTTTCCTCAGAAATGTAAGGCTTTCTACTATGACATTCGGTCAAGAGTGTGTATGGGGTGATTTAGGAATCGTGGGTTTGCTGATTGTGCTGGAAGGGGTGTTGTCGATTGACAACGCTCTCGTGCTGGGACTTCTAGCTAAGCGATTGCCAAAACATCAGCAGGCTCAAGCACTCACTTATGGTTTACTTGGTGCGTTTGCATTTCGCATTTTGGCTATTAGTGTCGCCAGTTTCTTGTTGAAGTGGCGCGTGGTAAAGTTGCTGGGAGGGGCTTATCTCGCTTATGTGGCCATCAAACATCTCTGGTTTGAGAGTGGCGAAGATGTTGGGCAAGTAGCCTTGGGATCCTCGGGCGAGTCTGCGTTCGTTCACGAAGTGACCGGGGCAGGATTAACCCTTGCTCAAGAATCCATTGAAATCGAGGAACGTATCCCGATTCCAAATGTGACCGAACTCCTCGATGGGACAGCAATCGACGGTAAAGCCCGATTCTGGCCGACTGTGTTTGTCATCGAAATGACCGACATTGCGTTTGCCGTCGATTCCATTCTCGCGGCAATCGCCCTGGTTGGCCCAGCATCCCCGGGACACGCGGCGGATGCCGTGCATCCCAAGCTGTGGGTGATTATTACCGGAGGTATGTTGGGTGTAGTGCTCATGCGGTACGCCGCAGTCGTGTTCATTCGATTGCTGGAGCGTTTTCCTCGATTTGAAGTCACCGCCTATTGGTTGGTGTGCTTGATCGGCCTGAAGTTGCTCATCGATTGGGGCTTCAATACCCCAGCGGAACCACATCGCGTTGATTTCCACAACTTCCACGAAATGCCTTTCTGGATCTTTTGGATCGCACTGGCACTAACCTTCTGCTCAGGTTTCCTGCCAAGAAAGGAAGAAGTGAAAGCCTAATGTGATCGTCACCCAAGACTGAGACTGTAAGCCGGAACTGCGGAGTACCTCGTTCCGACCACCGCGCATGTCCTGGGCTAAGAAACCAGGTTAGCCACGAGAAACACAAAAACGCACAAAAAGAGTCTGGGGTGTTGGGCGTATAATTCTTTGTGACTTTTCGTGCTTCTTGTGGCCATCTAGTCAGCCGGTAATGGATTTGTTTCGTAGGCAGCGATCATTGCTCGTGCCACTGGGCCAAGTCCTCGGCAAGCAGGGTGGCAGTTTCCTCGCCGCGGTTCGCCAAATGTGCGAATGCTGCTTCACGGGCCTTTGCTTCTGTCGCACCGGCCGCCGCCGCCAGGGGGGCGATCTCCGGAGTGCTTCTCCGAGAAAGCATCAGCGACCGTCGAGAGAAAGGCCGTGCGATGCTGGAGGGCACCGTTGCCTCTGGGGCAATTGAAGTTTCCGGCGCGGACAGGAGGGTCTGAGTTGAAGCCGCCTCGGCGGGCGCCGCAGCGCTCAGTGTTTGCGAAAGTGCCGCGACTTGCTCTCCTGTGACGACAGCTTCCGCACTCGCGGTTGCTATTTGAGTGACCGCGCTAGTCCCCGAGGCAATGCGGCTCTGCAGGCGGGAAATTCGCCTACTCGATCGACGGAAAACGGGTTCCGCCTCGACAATTGGCGAAACAGCAGCGGCAACTTCCAATACGCTCGCTGGAGGGACGATCTCGGTAACTGCGGCGGCGGTGGCACTCGGCACTTCCAGGGCTTCAACCGTCGGCTCTGCGGGAGTCGTTACTGATGGAACTTCGCTGACAGCCTGCGCGGTCGAGACACTACTCACACTTTCGAGGAAAAGCACTTCGACGATTACTGGAGCGTCGGCCACCTTTGCGGCAATCTCCGGCCCAAGTTCCGGCTCGGGAGTTTTTGGGTTTTCGACCGGCAACACAACCGCCAACGAAATCACATTCACCACGGATTGCGAGATTTCCGCAAGTTCGACCGGAGCTTCTTCGGACTTGATTTCAGTTGCTCCAGCAACGGGAGCTGGCGGCAAGATCACAATTACCTGTGCGACGATTGGCACTGAAATCACTACGGGAGTCACCGTCGGCACAATCGCGGGCTCTTCGGTCTTGGGAACCGCTGGCTGCGATTCAAGCGCGACCGCGGTGGTCGTGATTACAACCTGCGTCGACACCGGGAGGGCGTTGGCCGTTTCGGTGGTCTGAGCGGGAGAAGTCGCGATGCTTGCCCCCAGGGTGGCGGGGGGGTCAAAATTACCCACCAGCGGAACGGCAAAACTATTCCCAAACCGCGCGTAAAGATCATTGCCAAACGGTGTCGGCGTGTACGATACGAACCCATTGTCGATTCGCCCCAGTACGCTGGCTTCGTTGATGAGAGGTGTCGTCGTGTCGTCCTTGCCCGAGGATATCAGAAAGAACCACTCCCCCTGGTCTCCCGGTACCAGGGCCGTGCCGTCGGGGACCCACAGGCCGATGTCGGCAAATCCGTCGGCGTTCATGTCCACCGCGACAGGCCGTTCTCGCACTCCGGGAAAACCGTTGAAGCCACCCGCGGCTGCGAGTGCCGGGAACCCAACTCGGAAGGTGTGGTCCGCCGCCCCATTGATCGAGATCGGCATCCCGGCGGCAGCCGTATTGAGATCGATCTCAAACAAATTACCGGCAAACTTATTCGAGACGGCCGTGTAGACGCCGACATCGTCGTCGCCATCGCCGTCGAAATCACCCACCATGGGATAACCCTGGTAGTTGGAAACCGTTACTGCCGACGCGGCATCGAGTTGGTAATCGTGGTTCGTGTCGAAAAACCACCTCGTGCCGGTAAACACACCGACTTCATCGCCATTGGTGACGTTGCCATCGAAATTCCCGGCGATGGGCTTGCCGTTGATGTTGAGGGGCTCATTGATCACCAAGTTCGGTACACCGTTGTTGTCGGTGTCGATCATCCAGCGCCACTGATTGCCGACGCGGCCATACGCGGCCAGCTTGTCGAAGCCATCGGCCAAACCGTCACCCGCAGCCGCCGTCGTGTCATCGGGAGTACCGAAAAGGTTGTCGGGGCCGTCAGCTGCAAAATTCCCCGCGAAGATGTTATCAGCGGCAAAACCGAGGTGGTAGATGATGTCGCGATTGGTGAAATCGACATTTTCGGGATCGAAGTGGAAATTGCCATTGGTATCCACCAGGGCAATCCCCGCAGCCCAGACCCCTATTTCAGGCCGCGTGTCGACGGTAAAGCGGGCCTCAAAATCCCCCCCCGGAACGCCGTTACCGCTGGGGAGCTGCGCTGCCCCACCCGGCGCGGCGGCCTGCGATTCGCCGTCGAGCGGGTTGCCAGCCAGGTCGGTGAGGCTGTCGAAAATGGTGAACGTGAACCGATCATCCGGCAGCGGCCTGGCGAAGTTGAGCTGTACCTTGTTCGGTGCGACCACCGTGGCCGATTGAATGAGGACGTTCCCATTGGCATCCCCCACCAGGCGGTAATTGCCGGTGTTGGTGGCTTGTGCAGGATCGAAGGGGCTCGAAAAACGAATCGCCCGCCCGGCGGTGATGACCGACTGGTTAAAGGAAATCTGATGCACATCGCCATCGACAACGGCCGATGGTTCCGCAGCGCGGATTCCAACCGTCGCGCTGATGCCGTTGTCCTCGTTGGCCGCGTCGCCAGTGATGGTATCGTTGTAACGGAATTCAATCGTGCCATTCTGGAACAGCACAGCCTCGAAATCAACGGTGCCATCGACGCCATTGGCATTGAAGTGTTCCACATTTTTCCACTGCACAACCAAGCGGAGGTCGTTCCCGGCGGTGCCTAAGGTTTGCACAAACACCCGCCCTGGAAACGCGGTGTCGATGTCCCAATCATCCCACAACGGGGCAATCGCTGGTTGCGTGGGGACCGTGCTGGCTTGGGTCAGGTTGCTGTTGACCGATACTGTGAACGCGCTCCCAAAGGTCAGAATCCCGTTGGTGTTGACGAACACACTGCCGAAAACTTGGTCGAAAAAGGGAAACTGAAATCCCAGGTTGAACTGCGCGGAGCCATCGTCCACGTTACCGAACACGACTTCGGTCCCCGTCGCACTGATGTCCTCATAAACAAACGGCACGCTGGTGGCGACATCGTAGGTCGGCGCGAATTCGACCGTCAGACTGTTCACCAGGGGCGTGGGGCTAGTCGTTGGTTTCGGATCGAACAAGTTGTAATTGGGCGAACCAGTCACAATGACACTCTCGACTTGCAGGCCGGAAGTATCGACAGTTCGCAATTCGAGCGGCTCGGAGAGTTGCGACCTGCCACTTTGCCTGGCCGGATTGCCCGCCAATGCATCGAGTTGGCCATCGAAGACCCGAACCGCGGCGGTGATAAAATTCAGGGTCCCCCCCGCAATTGGCAGGCCTGCCGCCAAAGTATCGCTCTCCAGTCGGAACGAAAAGAGAGTGTTCGAGGCACCCACCGCCGACGCGAATCCTTGTGACACGCCATTGATGAACACCTCCACCGCCGCCCCCGCCGTCAAACCGGCTGCTGCCTGAACGGGAGTCAAAATCGTGATTCCCATCGCCGCGACATCGGCCAGGTCAGCCTGGATGAAGATCCGCGGGTCGACCACATCGGTAATGTTGTCGGTGTTGCTCGTGCCGTTGTCATCGTCGGGATGCAGCTCGGGCCGCTCGGGAACCGGCGCGGGGAAGTTCTCGATCTCCAGCGCGTAGTTGTTTACCGCTCCCCCGGCACCGAATACCCGCACAAAGTACATTTCCTGGCCAACCACGGGTAGGATGATTTCCTCGAACCCCGTAGTCGCGCTGCTAGTCATGGACATGTCGATCACATTGCCGAACATGTCTTGGACCTCCAAATCGAGATCGCCAATCGCGTGGTCAAACAGCGTGCGGACAATCAGCTTGCCGGTGTCGTGGGCCGTGTATTTGAAAAAGTCGACATCCGTCGGGCTGTGGATCGATAAATTGGTCAGAGAAACAAAGGGATCGGACCCTAGCACCGACGCCGTAGCCAGTGTGTCGTTGTCTTCTAGAAAGTCGGGGCTGATGACATCGAAATCTTCGATGCTGGTGAAGTCAATGTCGTCCGCGCCGGTCAGCATGGCAGTGCCATTGGGCAGGGTCGGCACATTGTCGAGGGTTACCCCCGCAGGCAAGGAAAGTATCAACCGGTCGCCTGGGGGTACTCCCGGGTCACCAGCAACCGGGTTATTGCCGTTGATCGTAATCGGCGAAGTACCGGGGACCACCGTGAACGTGTCGTTGTCGTTGCCACCATTGGCCGTAAGACTGTCGGCCTGCAAGTCACCCAACAACGCAATGGCTGACCCCTCGGCATCGGCGTCGTTGAAATCTCCTTCAACGATGACATCGCCGTCGATTTTGATCGTCGCGGTGGAAGAGAACAAGAAGCGGTCGCCCGCATTGAACGTCACATCGACATCGCCCAGCAGCAAAATTCCCGTGATTATCACGCCATCGGCGATTGTCAGGTCGTCGCCGGTAGCGGCGGAATCATTGGCGGTGAACGTGAAGTCGCCCCCCAGTGTGACTTCGCTGGCAATCGTCAGCGGGCTATTGGTCCGCACGAATCCGCCGGCCACTGCCACCAGATCGGTCACATTGGCAAACGCTTCCACAATCAAGGCCCCAGTGTTAACTACTTGAACTTGTGCCGAACTGGTGTTTTGAAACGCAAGTCGTGAGGCCACAGTCTCCAACTCGCCAAAGGTTCCCCCTTCGCCAATGCCGTCGGGGGCCCGTAATCCGAGAGAACCTGTTTCGATGTCGGTGCCAGAGTTCTCGTCGAAAATCGATCCGGATTGCGAAGTTAAGAGCACCGTGCCCCCGAGGGAACGGATGAGACCCGCGAGCAAAATATCATCGGCGGCAATGAGATTCACGATCCCTGTGGCAGTCACGGAATTCACCGTCATGTTCGAATCTTCGGTGATCAAAACCGAGATCGCATTCGCTTGAAAACTTCCAAAGTTGACCGTATCGGTAACAATGTTGCCGAGTTGAATGAGATTCCCAGCAGTCAACGTAGCCAAGCCCGAAACATTGATGTTCGAGTTACTGGGGTCGGTAATATCTGTTCCCGCAACCAAAGTGGCCGTGGTTGCTGAGAGGCTGCCGAGAAAGATTTGCGTTTCCTCGGAGAGGGTTACCGTTCCCGCTGTGATATCCAGCGTTCCGAGCGTAGTGACATCCGCCGGGGAATCCCCCAGCACGATTGCACCCCCCCCC
>CALMBE010000125.1 GCA_937860165.1 uncultured Planctomycetaceae bacterium | reverse complement strand
GGGTCCTCTGCGAAAAATGTCTCTCGAAACGGCCCGAGGATCGCTACGAATCTGCTGGGGCTCTGGCCGATGATTTGCGAAACTACCTGTCGGGGTTTCCGATCTCGGCCCGGGCGCTGGGTTGGTCGCAACGACTTTCGCGGTGGTGCCAGCGAAATCCGGCCATCGCGTCGTTGGTGGGAACCATTGCCGCGACCTTGCTCGTGGCGACGGCGGTGTCGCTGGGCTTGATGTTCCAGGCCCGGGCCGCGCAAGCCGAAGCGGAGTGGAATCTGCACATGATCGAGTCCGTCTTGGACGAAGCGCTCGTCTCGGTCAGCGAAAATGATCTGGCCGACGTGCCGGGGACGCAGCTTGTGCGCGAGAAATTGCTTTCGATTGCCCAGCGCTATTACCTGCGGTTGCAGCAAAGTGGGCAGGGCAATCCTGAAATGATCGGTCGCGGGGCGTTTCTCTTGGGGCGGCTGCAAAACTCCCTGGGGCAACAGGCCGCCGCAGCGGAGTCGTTGGATCAGGCCTTGGAGATTCAAGAAAAATCGTTTGCTGAGAAGGCCCCGGCAGTGGAACGGGAATTGGCCCTCGCCGAGACGCACCTGGAGTGTGTGAAACTCGGCGAACGGGTCTGGAACGCGCGGGAACCCTTGGCAATCTCACCGGAAGCACGGGACGGAGTGGCGCTGATGCAGCCGCACGCCCAAGAGTGTGTGGAGCATCGCACACGGGCTCTCGCACTCGACCCCACCAGCCGCGAGGTTCGCCGCCTCTTGGCCAGCGCCCAGATGACTTTCGCACTTGCCAAGATCGAAGGCCGATCGACTTCTGGCAGCGAAGCCGATTTGCAGGAGGCACACGGGCTGCTGCAAGTGGCCCAAGTGATTCGGCAAGAGCTCCTGGACGAAGCGCCCGGCGATGGTAAGGTCATGATCGACTTAGCGAAGGGTTACGTGGCCCAGGCGGACTTGAAGGACACGCAAGCCCGCGCGATCCCCGCCGGGGCGACGAACGAGCGTGCGCAGCTGGGGAGCGAATCGCTCGAGTTACGCCAGTCGGCGATCAAGAGTTTTGAAAGTTTGCCCCACGACTCGATTTCATCGCAGACGCGGTACGAATTGGCGCTCTGCTACCAGGCCTGTGGCACGCATCTCGAAGCGGCTGGAAAGTTCGAGTTGGCCATCGAGTATTTCGAGAAGATGGGACTGGCTCTCAATCCGCTGTTGATGAGTAATCCGGCAGTCTACAAATATCGCAAAGGGGTCGCCGATGCCCAGTACAACTTGGCCCAAACGGTGCTGCGAACCGGCGACATCGTGGGGCTCGATTATTTTCTCGATTGCCAGAAAACGCTGGCCAATGCCTTGCTAGTCGACCCGCACCGCACGGAAGTGATTTCGTTGCTCAATGCCTACTCGGAAACGATTGTTCAGAACCTCGTCACCAACGAGCACTTCACCGAGGCCCTGGAATGCCTGGAACAGGCCAAGTCATTGCTCACGGAAGCACGGGGTTTCGTCGCCGATAGTGGCGACATCGACCGCGAGGTTGTTAAGTACACCGAGCGGATCGAAGCGCTGAGAAAAGAACTCGAACAGCGAAATCGAACAGCGTGAAGGGGGAGAAGAGGCGCGAGTACCTTGTTCCGGCCTACCAGCTTGTGTGCCACTGGCTCTGCCAGTGCCTTCACAGCAAGGCACTTGTACGCAAACTTTCGGAGGACGTACCATCTTCGATAGACGGCCATGACGTTGCAATACCACTCGCGGACTGAAGGAACGTATCAGAATCCGAGAAGAGCACTGGCAAAGCCAGTGGCACCCGGCGGATGGTACGAGTCGGAGACTCGTGTTACTCTGCCGGGAACTCCGGGCGCTGACGCTTACGGCTCGCCTGCCGGGAACTCCGGGGACTAACGTCCTCCGGCTCGCCTGGGTTTGTTCTCTCTCTCTTCACATCATCAATCACACATCACACATTTAACATTCTTCCTCCGGGCCCAAAACTCCGGGCGAGGGCACCACACCCTCACTTGTGTGGTCTGCTTACGGCTCGCCTGGGTTTTTTCTTCCCTTTTCCCCCCTGCTATCACCCCAGATAATCGTTAGGGTAGGCAAGTCTTACTTCAGCGGATCACTTTCTGTAACCGATACTCCCGAAAGGTGAACTTTTCTGATTCTCGGGGGGGAATAGTGATGGTTACGCGTGGGCTCTCTGTTTGTACTTTGCTGCTGGCACCAGCTTTTCTGACAATCGACTCCGGTTGTTTGCTCGGTAGGTCGCCGCTCGATAGCGCGGACGTGATTGTCTCCGACGACGCGGGTTTCAATGGGGCGGAGTTCGCACCTCCGGCTTGGACCAACGATTACTACCGGGAGCCCGTGGCACCGGCGCAGTTCCAACTGCGACCGCGCTCGGGAAGGGCAGGCGGCGGCGGTTCGGCGCGGCAGGCGGGCTTGTCAGGCAGCGGCCAGCGCGGACCGCAAACCTCGCAGACGCACTTGGCCAACACCCCGAAAATGTTGGGCGACTTCTTCGGCCAGGGGTTTTCGACGTCGAACGTGGATCTGTTCATCGGGCGCTCGGTGCATCATATTTCCCCCTCGCTATTCGCTGCAAATGATTTTCATCGCATCGACGAAACCGGTTCCAAGGTGCTATTTGTGGGCGGCCCACAGGGCACCTCAGCAGGTGCTTTTTTTGTAAAGAATCCCAGTGTTGCTCCCCCCGCGCCTGATCTGGTCGAGGGGCTTTCCAGTAATATCGCGGGTACTTTTTTTGCTGAGAAAACCACGGACTTGGTAGATGTGTACGATGATGTCATGGATGCATCCCCGATGCTGTTTGACGTCAATGTGTTCAACATCTATCAGGAAGGCCAGTTTGCGCTTCCCAGTGGCGGACCGGGGGATATTATCGGCCGGGTTCGCATTCAAGAAAACAACAGCGCGATGCCCCAGGATCGCGTGTACTTCGATTACAGCTACTTTCACAACGTGGCCTTCTCGCAGGGCCAATTGGATGTGAATCGCTTTGCACCCGGTTTCGAGAAAACGTGTTTCGGTGGTTTAGCTTCGCTGGAAGTCCGCGTGCCGATGGGGATTTCGCTCAACAACCAGATTATTTCCGATCAGGCGACCGACTTATCTCATGCCGAGTTTGGCAACATCGTGGTGTCGCCGAAGGTGCTGCTGTATGGCACGGGCGAATGTGCGATTGCCGCGGGGTGTGGGGTTGCCATGCCGACGGCGGATGATATCACCGTGGGACAGTCCAACGGCACGCAACTCTTGCGGGTCGAGAACGAATCGGTCCACTTGTTGCCTTACCTGGGATTATTGTACACACCGCGCACTAGCAATTGCTTTGTCCACGCGTTCCTGACACTCGATGTGGATACCAATGGCAATCCGACGTTTGCGAATGTCACGGGTTCAGGACTGGAAGGGATTGGCACTTGGAACGACCAGAATTTGCTGACCGCGAACATCGCCGTGGGTTCTTGGTTGACTCGCAGCCAATCGCGGAACAGCCGCGTGCAGGGGGTTGCCTGGTCGGCCGAAGTCCACTCGACCACCTCGCTCAACGAGGCCGA
>CALMBE010000124.1 GCA_937860165.1 uncultured Planctomycetaceae bacterium | reverse complement strand
GGCTGAAAGCTGAAACGCCGTTGGCGTAGTCTACGGAAGTTATTTTTGAGTCACCAGCTAAGGTGATGTGGTTCTGCGGGAGGAAGTAGACGTGCGACGCGAGAAACTTTACAGGGGATGCGCCGCAAGAAAAAAGCCCCTGCAAACGTGCCGAGTTTGGTATGTCGCAGGCGCTCGAGTTGCACTGCGTTGGACTGATTCTTCGGACCAGTTCGCCGACGGCACATGGTGCTTGCAGGGGCTCCACTGCGAGTCAGGATACCTTGCCTGTTCGAAGGTGGTCAAACTGTCGCAAAAAACTGCCGGAAAATGGGAATCGAAACGGCTTGGAAGCTTCCCGCGTTCGACCGACTACCGCAGGACCGTGCCACCGTTGGCGCTGTCCATGCGATTCATCGCCTGCCGCACCCCGGCCGCGTAGGTGTCGGGATTCGCCTTAAAGCGATTCATGGAGTCTTGATTGGCGAACAGATAGAAGGCCCCGCGGTATTCAAAACCATAGCGGCGCGAACCTTCGACAACTTGATTCGCATCGAGCAGCATCACGGGATCCATGCCGGAAAAGACCGGGCAATAGGCGTCTGGATTGGCTAGGAATTGTTGTTGCTGTTGTGGGCCCGTGAACAGGAACGTTCGTCCGCGGTGAACGGCACCGAATTTAGGATTCCCTGCCATCCAACGGTGGGCCGACTTGAGTGCAATCGGGCAGTAACCGTCGAAGGCCAACGGTGGGCTGCCGGGGGGGAGTTGGAGTTGTGGTGCAATATGTGACGCCGCGTGTACTTGCGTGGCGGCGGGGTTCATCACTTGGCCAGGCGCTGGGACAGCAGGTTGCACTGGCTGAGCTTGAAATTGGCTGGCGGTCTGCTGCGATGCTTGCGCGACATGGGTTTGGTTTGCCGCCGAGTTGAAATAACTGTTGGGCATAGCGTTCGCGGGTAAGGCGACATTGTTGCTGGCCGGTGTGTTGGTTAGGGAATTGTTCGTGGCTAATTGAGTGGCGACCGAGCTAGGTGCCATTTGCCCTTGTGTACTGGCTTGTTGAGCTGCGTAAGGATTGTTCGTCATCGAAGGTGCTTGGGTATTCGCCTGGGCAGTCGGTTGCGAATACTGCGGCTGCTGGGCATATCGACCGACTTCAAGGCCAGCGTAGGCGGCTTGAACCGGGGCCTGCGATGCTGAATTATTGCCGGCAGTATGCAGGCGGTAATTGTCTGCCAAAGCTGAAAGCTGTCCGAGATATTCGCTGGGGCTTTGCGGGCAAGAGAGCGATGCGATCACATTGCCTTGGGGCGTGAGCACGATTTCGGAGGGAACGCGCTCAATTCGATAGGATGCCGCGATAGCCGAGGCCTCGTCGGCGTTGATCTTGATCGGAATATAATTCTGCTCGATCGCTTCCCCGACTTGTGGTTGGGAGAAAACATTTTGATCGAGAAGTCGGCAAGGACCGCACGTGGAAGTATAAAAATGGAGCAAGACTAACTTACCCGACTGCGTGGCCTCGATCTTGGCCGCGTCGAGGTTGTTTCTCCAACTTACAACGTCCATGGCTTGGCAAAGAGGTGCGATACCCAAACCAGAGAGAATTAGGATGCGGGCAATGACAGAAACGTGTTTCGTGGTCATGGCAATTCCATTTGCTTGATAAGAATCGTGCTTGTCGATAAGTTTGGTCGCTGCCTAGCAGCGCAAAGGAGAGGGCCCAAGGGACAACTCCTGCTTGCGGTAAGATCGGATAGAATGGAGCGAGACTTTGTCAAAAAACTCCGGATAGATAAACTTTCCGGTCTGGCAAGCGAAGAATCCTGGCTAGGGAATCTAGAGGCCACGCCTGAAAATGTCATAAGTATTTACAGGATAATAAGTTACATTGACAGGCAAGCTGGCGGCCTCGGTCCCAGGTTGGGCTCCCCTGCCCTGGAGCGTGCCAGCGGTAATTGCATGATTCTTCCCGTTTCCAAAATGGGTTCTGAATTCCGAGCTGTTCGCGGGGCAAGCCGCCCCGCTCGATCTTGACAAACCCAATTTCGTGGCGGATACTTACCTAGGTGTTCACAGCCCTGCCGCTTAGGTAGGTTCTACAGGCCAGACGTTCGGCCCTTCACCTAGTGCTTTGTCACAACTTAAATTTGGGATTCGAGGCGACACAACCAATTCGGTTAAAAGGAGTTGTGTCGCCTCGAATCCCAAATCTAGGCGTTGTCAAAGCACTAGCCACAGATGCGAAGCAGTTCCTCGGAGCTAATTTTGCTAAACGGCAATGGAGTAAGTTAAAGGTTGTTCCTAATACTTGCTTCAAGATGGGCTTCCTAATGCGTGACGGCCTGTAAAAGTTAAGACGAGCGTTCCAACTGGAGATTCGTCGGTCTTTTTCCTGTAGTTTCTTACTGGCTCGAAGGGAATAGGATCGAGGACTGGCAAAAGGCGCGGCAAGCGCTTAGACTGTGCGACACTCTTAAATAAAATATGTGGGGAAAGTGGATTCCTGGGTTGGCCGTGCTCTAGAAGTTAGCGGGTCGAGTCGCAGGATTCAAACGTGTCAGCGAGTTTCACTGGAATGGCCAGTGCGGTGCTGGTTGCGGTTTGATTTTGGAGAGTAGAGATCGATGATCCAACTCCGAATCCCTCGCAAAAGTTGACTCGGTAAGATTTCCCTTAAGTAATTGCTTCCGGATTCGATTGACAGCAAATTGCCAAACTTATTCGGATCGCATTGAGGGTTCGGCGGGGCCATAAACCTCGGCCGGTAACCGTTTGTGGTGACCCATTTCGATTGGGTTTTGTGGGATCTCAATTGTTTGAGGTCATCCCCTGCCAAGCGGCTACGAATCCTCTGTTGGGTTTCCTCTGCTGGAAGACTACGGCAAAGCGAGAAGTCTGTTTATAAGATTTCTCGAAGCGTTCCGTGATTCCCCAGCGGAGAGAAGCATTTTGTGGATAACTCACTCTGTGGGTACACTCCGTCGGCTGGGTTCACTCTGTCGGCGCTGGCTGTGGAATTTTTTTCTTTTGTAAGTTAGGTATGGGATCGACATTCTGATGGCGAGTAAAGGTCAAAGATCAGGTGGTGGTGGCGGCGGGCGTTACCGCGGCAGGAACAACAACACTGGCAATAACAGCAACAATGCTCGCGGTGGAAATCGCCCAGGCAATCGGGGTGGTGGCAATCGGGGCGGTGGCAACCGACGGCGGGGACCAGCGCTCGATTCCCGCGAGCCAGACTATTCGGATCAAGGAGATCCGTTGCCCTTGGTAGCCGGCTCTGGTGTGTTGGAAATGCATCCCAATGGTTATGGTTTCTTACGGAATCCGATGACCAATTTCTCTCGGGAGCGTACCGACCCCTTTGTTCCGGGAACCATGATCGAAAAATTTGGATTGCGCGAAGGATTGCTCCTGAGCGGCATGGTCCAACACCATCGCAAGCAGCAGGGTCCGCGACTTCGCGAATTGCTCGATGTCGACGGCATCGCCCCAGAAGACTATTTGGATGTCAAGAATTTCGATCAGTTGACGCCGATCACTCCCCAGGAGTGGTATCGCTTGGAAACGGGGTCCGAGCCGATTAGCACGCGCGTCATGGAT
>CALMBE010000123.1 GCA_937860165.1 uncultured Planctomycetaceae bacterium | reverse complement strand
GTCGGGTGGGGCGTTGATCCCCACTTTCACCTGCAAGGTGTTCTTTTGAATGTCGGCCCGAGTCGTGACGGACAGCACCGTACCGGCGATGGCTTCCGCCAAGGCTGCTGTTTGAATCGTTGTCGGTTGACCAACTTGGACTTGCGGCACGTCTTCCAGTCGCACATCGACACGGACCTGCAACATGGCGGGGTCGTAGAGACTGACCACCGCGCTTGACCCCTGTTCAGCCAGCGGATTGCCGCCACCGAGTCGTTGACCCGGCCGAGCCTCTAGACTGAGAATTCGCCCCGAGATCGGAGCACGCACCGTCATGCGGTCGTAGTTAAGTTGAGCGGTCTCCAAGGCCAAGCGAGCTTGGTCGACGATGGCCCGAGCCGCGGAAACGTCTGCTTCGGAAACCGAAACCGCTCGGTGTTCATTGGTCAGGAGCTCCAATCGTTTGTGCAGAGCCGCATCCTTGCGAATCAAGGCCGCCAATTCCGCCTGGAGTGTCGGTTCTCTCGACTCGAGTTCGTTGAAGGCAGCCGTTGCGGCAGCCAGTTCGGCTTGGGCTTCGCGAACCGCTTTCCCCGATACGGCTTCGCCAACTTGTTCTTTACGCGCCAAGTTCTCGGCGGCGAATTGTTGGCGAGCGCGAGCCGCTTCAAGCTGGAATGGCAAGTTATTTAACGTCAAGCGAGTGTTTGCCAGTTTTGCCTCGGCGTCCGCGTGGTCGGCTTGTAGCTCGCTAGGTTGTTGTAAATTAGCTTGGGCAGCAATGAGAGTCGCCTCAGCGCGCTGTAGTTCCGCTATGCGAAGCTGCAATGTCGATTGAGCTTCCCGAAGTGCGATTTCTGCATCGGCGGCAATCAGTTGAGCGACGGGCTCACCTTGTTGGACCTTCTGACCTTCAACGACCAAGAGTTCTTCGATGACGCCAAGAGCGAGCGAAGACGCGATAACTGCCGTGGGTCGCGGCTCGATCCATCCGGCTGCTTGAAACAGAGGTGTCCCTGCTTGCTTGATTTCCGCACGGCTCACGACGACTGGTGTCACAGTGACGGAAGTCGCCGGCAAAAACGTGTCACGGGCAGCCCAGGCGAATAATGAAAGGAACGCGACAAAAATACCACCTGGTAGCACATAGCGCGTGAGCCAAGCCCGCCGGGGACCATTCGTATCAACAGTTTTCTGTGGACCTCGATCCACTGCCAATTGGCTCAGATCGAGTCTTTCCGTGGAGTGTGATTGAGTCGTTGCCATAATAGTTGTTTCCCAATCGATCAAATCGATTTGATAGCCTCCACGACCGGAAGTCTCATTGCTTTGATGGCGGCCGGCAACGCCCCCACAACACCCAGCAGTACTGCTACTCCACAGGCCACGGCAATCGCCAAACTATCAATTCGCAGCATGAAGGCCCCCATCGTAAACCGCACGGCGGCACCATCAATGGTGCTGATGCCGATGGCACAAGCAGCAAGTGCTCCCAAACAAGCCATGAGCGTTGCTTCTTGCACCAACGTCAACAGTATCGCACGACGGCGAAAACCTAAGGCCTGGAGTGTGGCCAACTCGCGGATGCGACCAACGACGGCTCCATACATGGTGTTGAGTCCCGCAAAGATGCCTGACCCTGCCACTAAGGCCACCACGATCCACCCGAGCATCCGCACGGGCCGATAATGTTTTTGTAGTGACGCATAGTAATCGGCCTCGCCCACGGCTTTTAATTCCAGGTCGATTCGTTCACGACAGAACAGGTCGACATCCGCCACGCGATCCGGCGATTGCATTGTCACGGCCACCAAGCTCAGGTCTTGCCGCTTCAGTGCCGTCTGCAAATCCGCTAGGGGGCACCAGACTTCCGATTCAAACGCCGAGCCACCAGCAGTAAACCGACCGCTGATCGTCCACGTCTGTCCGTCAAAAGAAACTTGATGACCGACTGCCAAAGCATC
>CALMBE010000122.1 GCA_937860165.1 uncultured Planctomycetaceae bacterium | reverse complement strand
GGCTATCAGCCCTCGGCATCGGCCCGAAAAAACCGGTTCTGGCCGATAGCTGACAACCGACGGTAAAGCTAGGATCATTGATAGCACAAGGAACAGGAACACCTACCTCAGAGAGGCCGGCCTAAGATTCGCATAAGCGGGCAAAGGGTCTGACTGCGAATTCGGTGGAGTCGCATCGAGCAATTCTTGCCACATCTGCTTCATCTTAGGTTCATCTGCCAAGTAGTCGTAGAGCACATGGCTCCGACCCACCCCGGCAGTTACATCGATCCTATCGATACGGTCCTGAACTTTGCCAAGTCTTTCGGAGTGTGGGATCCCTGCCAATCCCAAGGCATCAACGCGACTTTGGCGGGTACTCAACTTAAAAAATCGCATCGCCGGGTCAAGTCGATTTGTAACCAATACCAAATGCTGCATTTGTGAGATGGCTCGCTGATGGACTTCCCCCGGAAGCAACCAATCGGCATCGAAAGCGGCGGCCATCATGGCCACGCGGGCGGGAGTTCGTTGGGGATGTCGGCGAGACTCGAGTTTCAACCCGTCCAGTGTCCCGCCCCCCAAGAGGTGCATTGTACCGCTCACGGCCCGAGCCCCATAGCTGTAGCCAACCAGTGACAATTGCATCTCACTAGGCAATTGATCCAAAAACCAAGCCAATTGCCAGGCCACCGGATTCGTGCGCACCGCCTTTACCTGGTAATCCTTGATCGGACCAGGAATTTGCGATGAAGGCCAAGACCAGATGATGTAACGCAGAGGTCGCTGGCCAGCAGGCAACGAAACTAACGATTCATAGACCGCCATTCCTTCGATCGCATCGTCACCAATTGCCACGCGATTGCCATGGACGTAAATCACCGTGCGACGCGCGGAGGCTTGAGGCTCTAGAAGATGGTGCCAATCGTAACTTGTCCATGCCGCTTTCCCGGCGGCATCTAGTTGCAGCCGCCGGCAATCGAGCCCCCGATTCAATTCCACCGGATCGCACTTCGTGCCAATTCCGCGAGTACTAATCAGGAGTATTTCGGCGGTTTCCGTGTTCTGGGACACAAGACTTGGGGCGTCCGCATTTCCCAAATTAGGAAAGCAAAACGACACGATTGCCGCCGAACCGAGCAATGCTCGGCGCAGCGCGATCCAGCACAAGTGCGCAGCCATGAGCGAGGTTCCGTCCAGGATAGTAAGGTGGGCCAACCAACAGAAATGTCCCGAACGACAAGGCCGCCAGGCACTGGAATGGTTTTACGGGAGGGCGCATTCCGTTGTGCATGTCAGCCGCTTGTCGCAGACGCTTTTCGCGGCAGGGACAGTTCCATTGCGGTCTATCTAAACGTAGCACTAAATAGGCGCGCGTGTCGGAAAAAAGTTTCAACAATTCTGAGCCGTTGCGTTTGCACATCGTCCAGCGTGTTGTAGAGTTGCTTGGCCCACCGTTTCGTCGCAAGCTGGTTCGACTACGAAGGCTTTACGGCCCCTCGATCCCACTTGCGAGTTGAATAATCGTTGCCTTTGGCACGATCGTTCCTAGCCGAACTGTAGCGACGAAACAAGTGTCCCTCCCCCCCCTCACCCGCCACGGGTGGCCCGCCGAGGAGACTTCCATGAAAGCTCGAAATATGTTCGTACTGGCTTTAGCGATTATATCAATTGCTAACGTCGGTTGTTGTGCACGTTTTCGCAACTGGCTCCATCGCGGTTCACCTTGCGGGACAACCACCGTTGCCCCGGCGATGATGGGTTCGCCAGTTGCCTTGGGAACTCCGTATGTTGCCCCACAACAGCTCGCTCCGCAGATGATGCAGCCGATGGTGATGCCCCAGGCGAATTGCCAGTGTGCCCCCCAGCAGTGCGTACCTCAATGTGCCCCCCAATGCGTGCCCCAGCAGTGCATGCCTCAGTGTATGCCCATGTGCCAGCCATCATTCGACCCCTGCTCAAACATGTGCAATCCGTGCGAGTCGGGGACCTGGTCGGGTGGTTACCTGGAAGGGAACAGCGGAGGCTGCCTGCCCACTGAAGGGATGCAAGGAACGGAAACCACGGAAAATGGGAGCTATATCCCAGACCCCTCGATAAGCGGTCAAGAAACTTATGCCCCCCAAGGGAGCGTAATCTCCCCAGGGCCTGCTCCGACGACTTCCAACTTTCCCGAGCCGGAGAAAAAAGAGTAACCTTCAACCCAATGAACGCCCCAGTGGCCTGTCGGCAGAGAGCTTAAACTCCCACTTCCCAACCACTGGGTCTGCCGCCGCCACTTGGGATGTTTCTCCCGCAATTGTCTTACAACCGCCTTGGTGTGCCATCCTGAACACACCTGGGCGGTTTTTTTGTACCCATGGACCATGCTATTTCCGCTCCCGACGGTCGTTGCCTCTTGGTCCCGCAAGGTAGAATGAAACAAACGAACTCCCACTCAACTTGATTTCAAGCCGATCCCCAAAACGTAGCATGGGCCCCCGGCCCGTGTGGAAAAAAACATTCCCGGCCCAGGGGGCCATGCTACCGATGAGCCTGGGAATAGTCTATTTGTCGCAATCCTATTTTGAGTCACCAGGTACTGCCATGAAATCCACCTTCACGGGAATGGTACTTTCGCTCTGCTTGGCGATTGGTTCGCAGGTTTGCACCGCCCAAATCAAACAAGTGACTCCCCCGGACCAACTGGTTACCTTCGGTGATGCGACCGTGGTCCGATACCGAGTCGGTACGACTCTCACCGCAGCGCGGGGTCCGGTCAAAAACGTCTTCGCGATGATGGCCGTGCCGTTGGAATGTCCCGAGCAGGAAGTGTTGATCGTGGACGAAGATATCTCCACGGCGGTGGATTCGGTCGAATATCGCATGTTGGGCGAAGGGGTCAAACAAATGTTGATCACTATCCCCTACCTGGCTGCCGGCGAAGAAGCCCACGCCCTGGTGACTTTCGAGGTCCGCACCCGCACGATACTTCCTCCTGAAGAGAAAATTATCGAGTCGTTGGTCATCCCCAAAAAAGTCGACCGCGATCAGAAACGTTACCTGGGCCGTAGCGACTACATCCAATCGAGCGACAGCAAGATCCGCCGCACACTCAAGGAAATCTTATTCCCGGAAGAAACTGCCGCGGCAGAAACTGGGGTTAAACCACAGGACGAGACTCAA
>CALMBE010000121.1 GCA_937860165.1 uncultured Planctomycetaceae bacterium | reverse complement strand
GTTTCAACTCGTGCCGGATACCTTTTCGCCGACCTTAGTCAGCAGCAACCTGACCAATGGTGCAATTAAGGATAAGACGTTCCGAACCATTCAGCTTCAATTTTCTGAGGCATTAGATCCAGCCAAAGTTACGGCGCAGAATTTCCAACTGCTGAATCCGGTCGGTACTCCAATCGAGCCCACAGCCATTCAACTGTTGGGCAGCGGGAGTGTCGTGCAGTTGACTTACCATCCGCTCGACCTTGGCACTCGATCCACATCTGCGGATCATGGTCACGCACGGCTTCACTGACCTGCGAACTCCTTATTTCGCAAGTGCATTATTGCTCGAACAATTGCCTGCCATGAGCGAGGGCCGGGTTTCGCTGAAGGTCTATCCGGGCGGGCATATGCATTACAGTCGCACAGACTCCCGTGTGGCTTTGCGTGCCGACGCCAAGGCCTTGCTCGACGCCGCCATCGCCGCCGATCCAACTCGCAATAAGCCTTGAATCCTCCGCTCGCATGCCAATCCTGCGTGCGTGCCAATGGACCGGACGCGGGGCGGACGCTATTGGTGGCGCATAACAGCGCGGGGACACGTCCATGCCGGTTGAGACGTTCGATTACATCATTGTCGGTGCAGGGTCGGCAGGCTGCGTGCTTGCCAATCGTCTAAGCGACGATCCCTCAGTGAAAGTTGCGCTGCTCGAAGCCGGCGGTCGCGATTGGAACCCGTGGATTCACATTCCCGCCGGCTACTATCGCAACATCACGAACCCGAACGTGACGTGGCAGTTTCCATGCGGACCGGAGCCGCATCTCGATGATCGAACAATCAATTGGCCGCGCGGCCGCGTGCTCGGCGGCTGCTCGTCCATCAACGGCATGATCTACATGCGCGGGCAATCGCGCGACTACGACCTATGGCGGCAGATGGGCAATCCGGGCTGGGCCTGGGAGGACGTGCTGCCCTACTTCAAAAAGCACCAGGACCAGTGGGCGCTGGAGCCCGACGCCTTCGAGGCCGGCGCCTTCGACAAGGTGCACGCACGCGGGGGCGAGTGGCGCGTCGAGCAGCCGCGCATCCGCTGGGAAATCCTGGATGCCTTCCGCAATGCTGCGGCCGAGGCCGGCATCCCCAAGGTCGACGACTTCAACAACGGCGACAACGAGGGCTGCGGCTACTTCCACGTCAACCAGAAGACGGGCGTGCGCTGGAACACGTCGAAGGGCTTCCTGCGCCCCGTTCTGGGCCGGCGCAACCTGAAGGTGGAGACGCACGCGCAGGTCGAGCGCGTAGGCCACCATCAGCGCGGCGCGCACGCAGCCCGAGAGCCCGAGGAACAGGGCCGCGACGACGCGCGTGAGGAGGTCGATCGCGTCCACGCCGAGGCCCAGCTCGGCCTCGTCAGCTGGGACAAGAACGCGCCGGTCCCAACACCCGATCCGAAAGCGGCCAAGACGGCGGCGGCATGGAACGCGAAGAACCTCGCGGCGGTCGATCTGTCGAACATCGACGTGCGGTACCTGCCCGTCGGACGCCGCAGCGACAACGTCGGCATCGTCGCGTTCAACGTCCGCCGTTACATCGCCAACAAGGCCGCATACGAGGTCTACATCGAGGTCCAGAACTTCGGCGCCGAGCCCGCGAACTTCCTCGACGTCGGCGGCGGCGCCAACGCCGAGCAGATCCGCAACGCGTTCCGCATCCTGATCGCCGACAAGGAAGTGAAGGCCGTGCTCATCAACATCTTCGGCGGCATCCTGCGCTGCGACGTTCTGGCGCAGGGCGTCATCGCCGCGGTGACCGAACTCGGCGTGCCCGTGCCCATCGTCATCCGCATGGAAGGGACGAACGTCGAGGAAGGGAACAGGATGCTTGCGGAGAGCGGGCTGAACTTTGCGACCGCCGACACGATGGGCGAGGCCGCCGACAAGGTCGTCGCGCTCGCAGGGGGCCGCTGATGGCGGTGCTGCTCGACAAGAACACGCGGCTGATCGTCCGGGGCCTCACCGGACGTGAAGGGACCTTCCACGCGAAGGCGGCGCAGGCATATCACACCAAAGTGGTCGGCGGGGTCACGCCCGGCAAGGGCGGTACCACGCACGAGGGCTGGCCGGTGTTCAACACAGTGCGAGACGCGGTCGAGGAAACGAGCGCCAACGCCTCGGTGATTTTCGTGCCGCCGCCGTTCGCGGCCGACTCGATCCTCGCGGGTTTCGCCGCCAACGATCTCTCGGCCAACGTCCTGGGACGTTGGATCCCCGATTTCAATCGTCAGACCAATTTAATCCGCAAATTGGTCCACGCTTTTTATTCGGGAGAGTTTCGCGTCGGGCAATTCGTACAAGAATTTCCTCAACACCGTGGAGAACTGGTGGAACTCTTGATTGGACGCGTATTTGACGGTCGACCTGGAAACATTTTCACGGACCTCGAACCGTGGCTCCAACAGCGCCAATCCTCGACGCTCAGTGCCCCTGCGTAGCTGTTTTCATCCGACCTCCGCAAACCTGGAAAGCCCCTGTCGTGAAAATTGCTTATTTAGCTGCGGGTGCCGCCGGCATGGTTTGTGGGAGTTGCCTGCACGACAACACCTTGGCAGCTGAATTGTTGCGACTCGGTGAAGACGTAGTCTTAGTCCCGATTTACACGCCTCTTCGCTCCGATGAACAAAACGTGAGTCTACCCCGAGTGTTTTTCGGAGGAATTAATGTCTACCTCCAACAAAATTGGTCGCTGTTCCGCCACACTCCTCGTTGGTTCGATAACCTCTTGGACCACCCTGCCCTGCTGGGCAAACTCGCTACTCGCGCTCACACGGTCGATCCCCAACAATTGGGCGAGCTGACCGTTTCCATGCTTCGTGGCGAACATGGGAATCAAAGCAAAGAACTTGATAAGCTGGTCGATTGGCTTATTGCCGAGATACAGCCCGAGGTTGTTCACCTTTCCAATTCCATGATGGTCGGCTTAGCCCGCAAGATTGCCAAGCGTTGTGGGCCCCCGGTGATTTGCTCACTTTCGGGTGAGGACATCTTTCTGGAAAAACTCACCGAGCCCTATTACTCGCAAACTCGCACCTTGCTCCGCGAGCGGGCTAAGGACGTTCATGCCTTTGTAGCACTTAACAACTATTATGCCGATTTCATGGCAGCATACCTTGCTGTTGAAAGAAACCGGATTCACGTGATCCCGCACGGTCTCCAACTCGAGGGACATGGCGTGCGATCCGACCAATCCCTCAACCAGCCATGTCGAATCGGTTTCTTGGCACGAGTCTGTCACGACAAAGGACTGCATCTTTTGGTACAGGCGTGTGAGCTACTTTGTGATCGCTCAGATATCCCTCACTTCGAATTGCATGCCGCAGGGTACTTGGGAGCGGGAGACCGTGGCTATTTTCAATCCCTGACCGATGAAATCGCGCGGGGCCCATTGGCCAACAGATTTAAGTACCTCGGTGAAATATCTCGCTCCGAGAAAATCGCATTCCTGCAAGAATTAGATATCTTTAGCACTCCCACGATTTACCACGAAAGCAAAGGACTACCTGCCCTGGAAGCCTTGGCCAACGGAGTGCCTGTGGTTCTTCCCCGGCATGGTTGTTTCCCGGAATTGATCGCTCAAACTCGAGGGGGGCTTTTGTATAAGCCCGAAAGTGCGCCTGATTTGGCGGCCAAACTTGCCGAGCTACTTCTTAATCCCGGTCAAGCACGCGAACTTGGCGAACGAGGCCAACAATCTATTCGAGCCAACTTCCACGCCACTGCGATGGCCAACAAGACCCTGGACCTCTATCGATGCCTTCTCGGAGGGGGCAAATAATCACCTTCTCAAAGCAGGTGGTACGGCTTAATCTCGGTGATAGAATGGACATCGGAGAGTCAGAGCTCCGCATCGAGAGATTTTCTGAGGTGGTGTTGTGTCAGGTCCAACGCACAATATAGAAACGAAGGGTGAATCTCCTGGTTCTTCAGCCAGTTTGGGTGAGTCCTCGGATTTGCCTACACTTATCGAGGAAACCGGACTGTTCTATCGCACCGACAGCCAAGGAATCATCCGTTCGATCAGTTCCTCCGTACAGTCGCTGCTGGATGTGCCGCCCCACGAGATTCTCGGCAAACCGTTTGCACAGTTCTTCGACCTTAAACTTCCTGATGCTGCCATTCCTCAGGGAATCGAACGGCGATTCCCTGACTCTGTTCCTCTCCATCCGCGCATATCAGTAGCCAGAAATGCTCGCGGCGAAATACTCTATTTGCAGATCATCGAACGGGATTTCTTCGATGCCCAGGGAAATCACCGTGGCCAAGAAGGATTTGCGTTTGATCTGACCTGCCACATCCGCGCGGAACTACTCTTGCTTCAAACCAAGGAAAAGTATCGCCGGTTGATCGAGGAACTTGGAGAAGATTACGCCATCTACACCCACCTCCCCGACGGAACCCTGACTTATGTGAGCCCCTCGGTACGGCACGTTTTGGGATACTCTTCCGAGGAACTCATCGGACGTAATTGGCGGGAATTGATCGGCGAAAACTTTCATGGCCGAGACCTTGCCGATCAAGTACGCACGGATGTGCAATCAGGAATTCGCTTTCACAAGTTTTGCGTAGAAATCGCGGGTGTCACGGGGGAACGCAAGCTCATTGAAGTCCAACAGCGCCCCACGTTTTCCCCGGAAGGAAAATATGAATCCATGGAGGGCATTGCCAAGGACATTACCGAGTTTACTCGCAATGCCGAAGAATTACGGCGACTCAAGGATGAGTTGGAACAACGCGTCGACGAGCGAACAGCGGAACTGCTTGAAATCAATGATCGCTTAGTGGACAGCGAATCTCGTTACCGTAGCGTGGTCGAGGACCAAACCGAGTTTATCTGTCGCTGGCAACCTGACGGTTCCTTCACCTTTATCAACGATGCTTATTCCCGTTACCGGTCCTCTACCAACGGGAACCAGTTCGGAAATACCTTTTTCTCGGCAATTCACCCCGAAGACCGTCCCCGCCTGGAATCGGAAATCGCCACACTCACACCCGAAAAACCCACCGCAGTCTGTGAACTTCGCCTCCACCGGAGTGATTCAACGGCTGCTTGGGTATTGTGGACGAACCGTGCATTTTTCGACGAACACCGACATTGCTTGGGTTATCAATCCGTCGGCAGAGATATTACCGAACTAAAAATTGCCGAAGATCGCGTCCAGGAACGGGAGTATCACCTTAAACGGGTCTCCCGTTTGGCGACGCTGGGGGAACTTATTTCCGGGATAGCACACGAAATCCACCAGCCACTCCACGCGGCGCAGCTTTTTGCCGAAGCGGCTCGACGAAATCTCGAACAGGATGGCCCCGCGGGCATCCCTACGGCGATCGACTGCTCCAAAGAAATTTCCCATGCCATCGCTCGCACCGCTAAGATTATCCGGCAATTGCGGTCGTTCACTACGTCGAAGCCCATCAAAATCGAACCCTTCGACATGAATGAAGTGATTCAAGAAGTTGCCAATTTCATGGGCTATGAAATCCGGAAATCTCACGTCACATTGCGATTAGATTTGGAGTCGCGACTGCCGCTCTCAAAGGGAGATCGGATTCATTTCCAGCAAATCTTGGTACACCTATTCCGCAATGCCATCGAGGCCATGCTCGCCACTGATTCCCTAGACAAAGTGTTGCTTGTCAGTACGCAATTCGACGAAGAATTCGTATTCGTCAATGTATCCGATAACGGATGCGGAACGGCAGAAACGGACTTGGAACGTATGTTCGATCCCTTCTATTCCACGAAACCCGACCGCTTGGGAATGGGGCTCTCCATCTGCCGTACTATCGCTACATCTCTCAATGCCCAAATCGTGGCCTGCCACAATCCGGACCAGGGAATGTGCTTTTCTATTCAACTCCTGTTAGCTTCAAGGGTGGACCGATGAGTTCCTCTCAAACCAATGAAGATGCAGTCGTCTATGTTGTTGACGACGACGATCTGGTTCGCAAAGCAGTCGTGGCCTTGATATCTGCTATGGGTGTTCCTTGCGAGGACTTTTCTTCCGCGGAAGAATTCCTACTGGGTTACAGTGGCAAACGGCCAGCTTGTTTGATTACCGATGTCCGTATGTTGGGTATGAGCGGACTGGAGCTCCAAGAAAAACTCTTGGGGCTCGGTGTTTCCATGTCGGTGATTGTGCTCACGGCCTTTGCCTCCACGCCCACAACTGTACGGGCCATGCGCAATGGTGCCCTCACTCTGATGGAAAAACCTTGCAACGATGACGAGCTCTGGGAGGCAGTGCGTCGGGGATTGGCTAATGATCGGGAGAATAGTGAACTCGAACAGATGCGGTCCTCACTCAAGCAACAACTCGAGACCCTCACTCCCAAGGAGCGTCAAGTCCTTGATTTCATGATCGTGGGCCATGCCAACAAAGTTATCGCGCGGCGGCTCGACTGTAGCATCCGAACTGTCGAAAACCATCGCCAAAAGATATTTCATAAAATGAATGCAGATTCGCTGGCCAAATTGGTTCGCATCGCAGTGACGCTCGGAATCGTACCCAATCTGCCCTGAAACGCCAATTTCCCCGCATCTAGGCAATCTATTACCGCATTTCACTCAACTCCTTTCGGGTTCCCGCATTCGGCTGGGGGTAATTGCTCATAGCTCCTTCCTGTTTGGGAACCGGATAATGGAGACGTTCCATCGCGGATTCCACGGGCCCCTACGTTCGGCATATGCTCCGGATCGCAGCGGTAGAGGTCCTGCCATTGCCGCGTACAAGAAAGTTCTCCTACATTTGGTATTCGCAACAAGCAAGATTGAAATGGGATCGACAACAGAAACTAGTACATTAGCAAATTCCGTCGTGTATGTCATAGACGACGATTCCCAAACCTGCCGGGCTATTTCAGAGCTCGTCTACTCGTTTGGATTCCAGGTGCGGAGTTTTGATTCCGCTGCACAATTCTTGGAAGTCTACGACGATACTCATCCGGGTTGCGTCATTCTCGATGTTCGTATGCCAGGGATTAGCGGTTTGGACCTCCATCGCCAATTGATCGAACGAGAGAGCGGGCTTTCCGTAATCTTGATAACAGCTTTCGCCGACACACGACTCGTGGTGGGGACACTCCGCCAAGGCGCGATTGCAGTGCTCGATAAACCCTTCAAAGACGAAGAGCTGTGGAGCTTTGTGCAAGAGGGTGTCCAAACCAGCGAATTAGTTCATTTCCGTCGGCACTATTTGAAATCGTTGGAACAACGATTTAAGATCCTCTCGCAACCTGACCGTGAGGTCCTTAAGCTGATGATGGATGGAGTCAAAAACCGTTCGATTGCGACACGCTTGGAAGTCAGCTTACGGACCGTCGAGAATCGACGGCGGCGCATCTTTGAAGCCATGCAGGCCGATTCGGTAGCCGAGCTGACTCGCATGGTGGTGGAATATGAACACAAGTTGATCCCGGAGCCGGAGGTACGCAACGTTTGGATCGACCTCCCGTATGATAGGGTGACCTGCCAGGCGAATTGAGCAGACCGAGCCCAACTTCGATGGGTGGCCTTGGTCAAGCCCCGCCCTTCCTCCCCCGCCACCCCTAGTTTTGCAGCCATTGCTTGGCAGCCGTAAATGTTGTAGCCTGATAGGCTTCAACAGGTTGCCAGCGTAGCTTCAATTGGCAGAGCACCGCATTCGTAATGCGGGGGTTGTGGGTTCGACTCCCACCGCTGGCTTGTTCGAGCTTTCCGGCGCTTCGTCGTGGAATGGCGATGTGTCGAGGGAAGTTGTCGCGTTCTCGAACTTGCTGCGCGCCTTCCCAATACGAATCACTGAGTCCCCCCGGCAGGAGATTGTTATCCATGTCTCAAGTGTTAGATGTCGATTTGAAGCAGATTGTTCTTTCTAACAGTTCGTTTGGTCCGAATGAGATCAAACAGATCATTAAATCGATTTCTGCGGACTACAGCAACTTCAAGTTGTTCCGCGACTCCGTCGCCGAGATGGAACAGCAGGAATCTCGTACTCCTGCCGCCTCGGTCCGCTTAGGGGTCTGCCAATACCTGCAAGGTCGTTATTCGGCGGCGGTGCAAACCCTTCGCAACGCCGATGGTGGAGCCTTGACACACTTCTATTTGGGTAAGGCACTCTTGGCGCTCGACAAGTATTCAGAGGCACTCACCGCTTACGAGTCTTCCGAGCGTGCTGGCTACAATCGCGATGAAGTCGCCCTCGCCAAGGCCGAGGCCCTCCGATATTCCGGCAAGCCCAGCGAGGCACTACAGATTCTCGACAATCTTTCCGGAGCGATCGAGCAAACCGCCGAATACCTTTATCAACGCTCGGCAACCGTTTCAGCCTTGGGTGGAAATCCCACCGAGGTGGTTGCCTTGCTCGAAAGAGCTGTCGAGGCCGATAACACCCACTCGGGATCACTTTTTGGCTTGGCCATGGAAAATGATCGCCATGGAAACGACGACTATGCCCGTCAACTCTATGAACGAGCAGCCGCACAGTTCCCCACCCATGTTGGCACGTTATTGAATCTCGGTCTGTTGTACGAGGATATCGAGCACTTCGAACGTTCGAAGATCTGCTACCAGCGAATTCTTGATACCTATCCCGATCACCCTCGGGCTCGGCTGTATTACAAGGATGCTGATGCCTCGCGCGACATGTATTACGACGAGGAAGCGCGGCGCCGCCAAGACCGTTTGGCTCAAATTCTTAGCGTCCCTGTCAGCGATTTTGAACTCTCGGTGCGGAGCCGAAATTGCTTGCAAAAAATGGGGGTCATGACCCTGGGCGATCTCACCGAAACCACTGAACAAGAATTGCTCGCAAGCAAGAATTTTGGTGAAACTTCACTCGTCGAAATCCGCGACATGCTTACTTCCAAGGGATTGGAATTGGGGCAATTCGCGACCAAGTGGCGGGAAGAAGAACCCGTTTTCGAGACCGGACCACTCAGCGATGACGAACGTGTGCTCCTTGATCGGCCCATCTCCGATCTGAACCTCTCCGTTCGTGCCAGGAAGTGCATGGTTCGCCTCGGCTTGTCGACAATCGGCGAACTGGTTCGCCGTACTGGTGACGATTTGCTCGAATGCAAGAACTTCGGCGTTACCAGCTTGAACGAAGTCCGCGAGAAGCTTACGCAGGCCAACCTCAAGCTGCGTGGTGATTGACGAGCCGGTTGCTCCCATGTGCTGTTGTGAACCACGACGACACGACGGGCACGACGAATTGCCAGTAAAGTAATCCGTGAAAAATAATCTGCGGTAACAGAGGAATTTTCTGGCTGACAGCCGATAGCCAAGAGCCGACAGCCCTAAACCGTCGCGTCGCTGCGTTTCATCAACTTGGCTCTGCACTACTATGAACGCTGTCGACTCGCAGGCTGCCAACTCTGGGTTCCGCTTTGAATTATTGCACAACGATCGGGATTCGTCCGCGCGACGTTCCCGCCTGCATACCTCGCGGGGTACCGTCGAGTTCCCGACTTTCATGCCCGTCGGAACGCAGGGTACCGTCAAGGGTATCGACAGTGGTCGACTCCGCGAAACGGGTGCCCAGATTGTGCTGGGAAATACCTACCACTTGGCGCTCCGTCCCGGGGACGAAACCGTTGCTGCCCTCGGTGGGCTGCATCAGTTCATGGATTGGACCGGTCCAATACTCACCGACAGCGGGGGCTTTCAAGTTTTTAGCCTGGCCGAACGAGCCAAAGTCACCGAACACGGCGTTTCGTTTCGTTCGCATATCGATGGTTCGCTGGTGGAACTTACGCCCGAACGCTCGATCGCCATCCAAGAGAATCTGGGTAGTGATATCGCGATGGCCTTCGACCACGTCGTCAAACTCCCCAATCAACCCGACGTGATTGCCGAGGCCACCTGGCGGAGCGTCCGTTGGGCCGAGCGCTGTCTCAAGGTTTCCAAACACCCGCGTCAATCGCTTTTTGCCATCGTGCAAGGAGGGCTCGACACAAAGTTGCGTGTTGAATGCGCAAGGGCCTTGGTTGCGCTGGACTTCCCTGGCTACGCTGTCGGAGGGTTGAGCGTCGGCGAAACCCCCGAGGAAATGGTCGGCACGCTCGAAGCAACCCTCCCGGCCTTGCCCACCGACAGACCGCGCTATTTGATGGGTGTCGGCCGCCCCCAGGATTTGGTCGAAGGGATGGCCCGCGGAATCGACATGTTCGACTGCGTGATGCCGACCCGCAACGGTCGCAATGCACTTGCTTTTACGGATCGAGGAACCGTGCGCCTCCGCAACGCCGCACACGAATTGGATTCGAGCCCCTTGGAATCCAACTGCCCCTGCCCCGCTTGCCGCCACAGTCGTGGCTACCTCCGTCACCTCTTCCAGGCCAAGGAAATGCTGGGGCCCATCCTCACTTCGATCCACAATCTCACCTACTACCAACGCCTCATGGCCGAGGCCCGAACGGCCATCGAAGCCGACGCCTTCGGTGAATTTCGACGTGCGAAGCTGGCCGGCTGGGGAGCGGGGGCTGGGGAATAGGGGCTGGGGGCCGCTGGAGCGGAGAAGTTGCTTGAAGCGTAGGCGAAAGCAACTTCGGAGCGGAAGTAGTGACGCGATGTCTCCTCTGGGCCTTGTAAGCAACTGGTACAAAAATTTTGGGTTTGAGCAACACCATCGCCCTCGGTGAAAAAGCCTTCAATCCGCTGCGACAACCTCCGACAAGTTGGTACTTTGATGAGCCCCTGTTTTCGGGTGGGTCGGACGGCACGGTGCGCGATGGGAAAAAAATCGTCGCTGACTCGAGTCTCGAGTATCGTTAGAACTGGGGCTCGCCGCATCCCGAGGTCGCCGGGTTTGCCTATTTTGATGGCTCCTTCCACTGGAAATCCAAGGACATTGAGGAAGAAGTCATGGGCAAGCTGCTCCAAATCGAAGACGGTGACCAGCAGTAGGCCCGCGAGCCCATTTCCTCGAGTGGCCAGCCACCCGCCAGACGCCCTTGTCCGTTGCGGCGCTTCGATTTATGATGATTCGTTTCCCGGGGCCCGGACGGCGCCAACTGGCGGGTGCTGGCGTTACTCCATTCCCAAGGAGGAGTCGAGCCGGTCCGCCATCCGCGCTTCCCGGCGGGGACTCCCAGGTGGGGAAAGGCCAGTTCGAGGCCGGTTGCTAGCTTAGTTCAGAGAGTGTGATTTTCAGATGACATTATTCGCCCTTAGTAACTTTGGAATAGCCGGAACGAATGCGTTCTTATTGGCTCAGGAGAGTGCTCCTGTCGCAAAGGACGCCCCGGGGCTTTCGAGTATGTTGCCCGGACTCGTGTGCATCCTGTTCTTTTTCTATTTCTTGATCTTGCGACCCCAGAAACAGAAGGAACAGTCCACGCGCAACATGGTCAGTAACCTCAAAGAAAAAGATCGAATAGTAACCATCGGCGGTATTCATGGCGTCGTGACCAATGTGCAGCGCGATCGCGAGGAAGTCACCATTCGGGTCGACGAAGCGACGGGAACTAAGCTCCGGGTGGGCCTATCGGCAATCGCCCGTGTAATTACAGAAGAAAACAAATTGGAAGGATCGTGAGGCCTGTGGGCAACTTCGCTCCAGAGATGCTTCTCTCTCTCCAATCAGATATTGAAAGCGGAATACTCAAGATGACCATGGTTGATGGAAGCGGCATCTGGCCGATTGGATCGAAGTGCCTGTGGCTCGCCGTGTTGGTTTTTGGTTTGACCTTGAATCAAGGCAACCGGTTGGCTGCCCAAGAGGATGCCCCCGACAACACTGCTATCACCGCAGAAGTGGCGGAAGAAGCCGTAGGCACACTCGAAGATACCAGCCCGGCTCCCGCGCCAGATGATACTTCGTCGCCACTGCCTGGATTAGTGGTCTTGGCGATTATAGTCGGTCTGTTCGTGGGTCCACTCTTGATCGGCAGCTTTTTAGCAAAGAAACTTCGCATGCCTGAACATGGCTGGAAGTTTGCCTTGGCCCTCGGAACCGTGGCCGCTGCGGCCGCGATTCTCTATTGGGGTGAGTTGAAGTACGGACCCGACCTCAGTGGTGGAATCACCCTGATCTACGAACTTC
>CALMBE010000120.1 GCA_937860165.1 uncultured Planctomycetaceae bacterium | reverse complement strand
CTCGCCGAAAATGCGATTATGCACGAAAGCAGCACCAGGGACGCGGGCTCTGGGATAGCCGTGAATGCCGAGGCGGAGTTGGATTGTCGTTGCCAGACGAGAAAATCTCTGCCGTCGACATCACCATCGCCGTCGGTGTCTCCCCCGGAGCGCGTCGCGCCGCTTAGGGTTCCAAAGCCAGTTTGCCAGATGGCTAGATCCGAACCGTCGACTCCCCGACTGAAATTGAAATCGCTGGTCGCGAAATTGAAGATCCGGAAATCGACCACCACGGGCAAGTGGTCGAAATACGTGGTGGAGGTGCCCTGCGCAGTATCAAATTGCTGCAAGCCGGTAGCGGACCGCTGGGCTGCGGACATGGCCACAGTGTTCAAGACAAACTTCCGTCCAACGTCCAGGGCGCTGTCAGAATAAATAATGAAATCAAGCTGCCCGGCGGGGAAGCCAGAACTATCTTGCCGCCAAGTATAAAAACTGCTTCCTGTGCTGTTGTGAACAGGGCGTGCATCGGTGAGATTCGTGCCATTCCAATCGGGCGGGGAATCGTTCCCGTAGGTCGCTTGGTCGAAGATATTGCCATCGAGCAACGTATTGAGCGGTTGCAAACCGCCAACGATGTTCAAATCACCGACAACGGCAAATGGGGTCCCAGAGGCAAGACTGACGAACTCACCAGGATTTCGAGCGTCGCGGAGCCAATTCACGATTGCATCGGACTGTTTTTGCCGCTGGCCATCTTCAGTGCTACCTTCGTCACCACAGCACTTGTAGTGGTTGTTCATTAAATAGAAGTCGGCGGAGTACTGGGCGTTGGGTAGATCCACCAGTGCGATTGCTTGCGACTTATCGCCCGTGGGGTTGGTGTTCGTGCGGGTCAACGTCAGGGGATATTTGCTGGCGATCACGCCGTCGCTTCCCTTATGGACATTCCACGAAGCACCCCCGTCCAAAGGGGCAATTGTGTTCAAGAGGTTGCGGACATCGGTCGCGGTTTTGGGGGTCCAGCCGGGCGTAAAGGGATCACCAATCTCTTGCAGATTCAAGAGATCGGGGTTAAGCGAGTTGATCACCCGCGAGAACTTGGCGGCCTTCGTGGCATCGCGGTCAGGAAAGATGGAGTCCCAGAGGACGTTGTAAGTCATCACCCGCAGGTCGGTAGCGAGTTGGCGATCAATGAACGTGCCTGTCTGCGCGGAGCACGGATCTACTCCCCACGCGAGGGCAAAACCAGTCAAACAAGCGAGCCAAACGGATCGCAAAACCAGAGTGTCGGCTTGCGTTATTCTCGGCATAAAATCCTCTCCCCCGATAGTGCCTGACCATCGCTGCATTGTAACAGATATGCACTTCTGCGATACTGATTGGTTCGCCTAAACAGTCATTAACCGTGTAAACCCCGCAGTAGTCTTGAACAATGCCCTATCGTGACCGTACCGCGCAACTGGAAGCCCTCTTGGACGAACGGATCCTCATCCTGGATGGGGCGATGGGGACGCAAATTCAGGCGCTCAAGTTCGACGAAGCGGCCATCCGCGGCGAGCGGTTTGTCGACCATGACCGCGACCTCAAGAACTTTGCCGACATCCTGTGCCTGACGCACCCGGCGGAGATCACCGCGATTCATCGACGCTACCTCGAAGCGGGGGCCGACATCGTCGAAACCAATACCTTCGGCGCGAGCCGCGTGGGAATGGATGAGTTCAATCTGCCACTGAGCCTCGTGCAAGAAATCAATGCGGCGGCGGTGCAATGTGCCCGGCAGGCCTGCGAAGAGATAAGCGAGCGAACCCTCAATCGTCCCCGATTCGTCGCTGGTTCGATCGGTCCGACGACCAAACAGACGGCGATCAGCACTAAGGTCGACGACGCCAGCTATCGCGGGACGACTTTTGCGGAGATGTCGGCCTCCTATTACGCCCAGGTGGCTGCACTGGTCGAAGCGGGGGTAGATATTCTGATGCCGGAGACGGTGATCGACACACTCAACCTGAAGGCGTGTCTGTTTGCCATCGATCGCTACTTTTCCGAAACGGGAAACCGCGTGCCGGTGATGATCTCGGGCACCTTCGACAAAGGAGGGGGCACGTTTGTTTCGGGTCAGGAAATCGAGGCGTTTTGGATCGCGGTCTCTCATTTCCCGGTGTTGTCGGTGGGCATGAATTGTGCGTTGGGTCCCGAGTTGATGCGGCCCCACCTGGAAACGCTCCAGCAGATTTCGCCCGCGCGGATCAGTTGCCACCCGAATGCAGGACTTCCCAACGAAATGGGGCATTACGATTTAGGCCCCGCAGAAATGGCCCAGATGATCGGCGAATTTGCCGACGCGGGTTGGCTCAACATCGTGGGTGGGTGCTGTGGCACGACTCCGGAACACATTGCTGCGATCTCCCAGCGAGTTGGCAAGGTCCGCCCCCATCGCCCGCACGACGTGCCCCATCGCTTCCAGTTAAGCGGCACGCGACCGATGACACTTCGCCCCGAGAGCAATTTTCTGATGATCGGCGAGCGAACCAACGTCACCGGCTCCAGGAAATTTGCGCGACTGGTCAAGGATGAAAGTTACGAAGAGGCCATTGAGATCGCCCGCTCGCAGATCGAGGGGGGTGCCAACGTCATCGACATCAACATGGACGAAGGCCTCTTGGACAGCGAAGCCGTGATGACGAAGTACCTGCGGTTGATTGCGGGTGAACACGACATCGCGGCCGTGCCGGTGATGATCGATAGCAGCAAGTGGTCGGTGCTCGAAGCGGGATTGCAGGCCGTGCAAGGGAAATCGATCGTCAATTCCATCAGTTTGAAAGATGGCGAACAGGAATTCCTGCGACGCGCTCGCCTTTGTCGACAATACGGCGCGGCGGTCGTCGTCATGGCCTTCGACGAACAGGGGCAAGCCGCCGACGAAGCGAACAAGGTCCGCATTTGCCAAAGGGCGTACAAATTGCTCACCGAACAGGCCGCGTTTCCGCCCGAAGACATTGTTTTCGATCCGAATATTCTCACCGTGGCCACCGGGATCGAGGAACACAACAACTATGCACTCGACTTTATCAATGCCACTCGGAAGATCAAACAATTGTGTCCCGGTGCTCATGTATCGGGGGGCGTGTCGAATGTGTCATTTTCGTTTCGCGGCAATGAAGTCGTGCGCGAAGCGATCAATGCCGTGTTCCTGTACCATGCCGTGCAAGCGGGTTTGGACATGGGCATCGTCAACGCCGGCCAACTCGCCGTTTACGAAGACATCGAACCTCGACTGAAGTCGCTCGTTGAGGACGTGATCCTCAATCGCAGCCCCGACGCCACCGAGCGCCTGGTCGAGTACGCAGAAACCGTGAAGGGAAAAACCGGCGAGTCCGCTTCAGCGGACGAACAGTGGCGAAGTGGCCCCGTCGAAGACCGCCTCCAACACGCCCTCCTCAAGGGCATTGTCAAACACATCGACGAAGATGCCGAGGAAGCCCGACAGAAGTACGCCACTTGCCTGCAAATCATCGAAGGCCCGTTGATGGATGGCATGAGCATCGTCGGCGATTTATTCGGCGCCGGAAAGATGTTCTTGCCCCAGGTGGTTAAAAGCGCGCGGGTGATGAAAAAAGCTGTCGCCTATCTCACGCCCTTTATGGAGGCCGAAAAAGAAGCCGCTGGCACCGCCGGTCAGCCGCGGGCGAAGGTGCTGCTGGCCACCGTGAAGGGGGATGTCCACGATATCGGCAAAAACATCGTGGGGGTCGTCATGGGCTGCAATAATTTTCAGGTCATCGATTTAGGCGTCATGGTCTCCTGCGAACGCATTCTCGAAGCGGCACTCGAACACGATGTCGACATCATCGGACTCTCAGGGTTGATAACCCCGAGCCTCGATGAAATGGTCCACGTCGCCCGTGAACTTCGCCGCACGGGGAGCGACAAACCGCTGCTGATCGGTGGCGCAACGACCAGCCCCAAGCACACCGCAGTCAAGATTGCTCCCTGTTTCGACCAAGCCGTCGTGCATGTCCTCGACGCCTCGCGAAGCGTGGGGGTCGTGGAAAAACTCATCAGTGCCGAAAATCGCCCTAGTTTCGAGGCCGAAAACCGAAAATTGCAAGCGCAGCTGGTCGCCTCTTACGAGCAGCGGCAAGCGATCCCGTTGGTTTCCTTTTCGCAGGCTTGCACCAAACGATTCCGTTGCAACTGGTCGCAGGTCGATATCCCTGTTCCCCAATTCACGGGAACCCGCGTCTTGGAAAACTTTTCGCTTGACGAACTTCGCTCCTTTATCGATTGGTCGCCGTTTTTCCTCACCTGGGAACTCAAGGGCAAATATCCTCGAATCTTCGAGGACCCCACCGTGGGGGCGGAAGCGAAGCGGTTGTTCGACGATGCGCAAACCCTGCTGGATCAAATCATCCGTGAAAAATCTCTCCAGGCCCAAGGGGTTTACGGTTTCTTCCCCGCTGCCAGCGATGGGGAAGACATCATCGTCTTTGCCGACGAAACTCGGCAGCGCGAGGCGTGCCGATTCCACGGCCTCCGTCAGCAATGGGAACGCAAAGGTCAGGACAAGTTCTATTCGCTTTCCGATTTTATCGCGCCCCGAGAGAGTGGCCGGAAGGATTACTTGGGGGCGTTTGCCGTCACCACGGGAGTTGGTTGCGACGAGCTTGCCGCTCGGTTTGAAGCCGATCACGACGACTTCAATTCAATCATGGCCAAGGCACTTGCCGACCGCCTTGCGGAAGCCTTTGCGGAATGTCTCCACGCGCGTGCGCGCCAGGAGTGGGGATATGGGAAATCGGAAACGCTCAGTGCGACCGACCTTATCGCCGAAAAATATCGCGGAATTCGTCCTGCGCCGGGATACCCCGCGCAACCGGATCACACCGAGAAAGAAACGCTTTTTTTCCTGCTCGATGCGGAAGCCCAAACCGGAATCCAACTCACCGAGAGTTTTGCGATGCACCCCGCGGCTAGCGTGTGCGGTCTGTATTTCGCTCATCCTGGCGCGCGATATTTTGCCTTAGACCGCATCTCTCGCGAGCAGGTCGAAGATTATGCACGACGCAAGGGGATGACCCTCGCCGAAGTCGAGCGGTGGCTCTCCCCCCATTTGGGTTATGAACCCCCATCGTGAAAATCTGGGCAGCCCTTTCCAGAACCTGGCTTCCCCGAAGATTTGATATACTCCGCGCGGGGCTAAATGACACATTTCGCCGAGTCACAACTTTTCATA
>CALMBE010000119.1 GCA_937860165.1 uncultured Planctomycetaceae bacterium | reverse complement strand
CGCGGACCGCACAGGTGGCAATCGCCCGGAGGGATTCGACTCCCAAACCCTGGGCGATTGTCTTAAAACGTCGCAGGGCGGCCAGGGAATCCTCGATGGATACATCATCGAGTTTCCCAGTGGACTCGAGTGACCGACCTAACCGAGTTGATTCGCGTTCCTCGTCAAGAACCCGATAGCGGCCATCCGATTGGGCCTCGGCTACCACGAGGCGAATACTGTTGCTCCCGACATCAATTGCCGCGAGTCGGGGTACCAAATCAGGGGTCAAGTAGGCTTGTTGTTCAGGCATCGCTAGTTCGTCGTCCTCTAGTTGCCATGATGCAGAGCGGCAGGAATCGACTCCAGCACTACTGCAAATCGTGAATTAGGTCTCCTTACACTCCACCATCATATCACAAGACGCTGAGGATTTGCAGTCTCTTTAAGGAAAAGCAGGGTCGGTGAGTTATCGGTTTGTCTTAGATGTCATTCCCGCGCAGAGTGTGCCTGAGATCGGCATTACCCCTATGATAACTCGAAAAACTGGTCGGCCCTGCTCTGTTGATTTGCCTCGTTGACCAGATCGTTCAGGGGCAGAATAATCGGTACTTAAACAGGGCCCGAATTTTTGGAGCCCAACCACGAATCCATCCTGTGAGTCACGCGCGTGCCGATTCTAAGAGACCTGACCCAACTTCCCAACACGGCATTGCAGGGCGCAGTAGCCATCGGTAATTTCGATGGCGTCCATCAGGGCCACCTGGAAATTGTGCGTCGCCTGCTCGAGCGTGCCAGGGAGGTGGGTGGACCGGCGATCATTTTTACCTTTGATCCCCATCCGGTTCGGCTGCTCCGTCCCGAAAGTTGCCCCCCGCCACTTACTTGGATTGAACGGAAAGCAAAATTGCTCGCAGCCCAAGGAGTCGACAAGGTGGTTGCCTATCCGACCGACGAACGGCTCTTACGGCTAACTGCTCGGGAATTCTTCGCTGAGATCATCCTCGGAGCACTGCAAGCCCGCGCAATCGTCGAAGGGCCAAATTTCTATTTCGGGCACAATCGCGGGGGAGACATCGCACTACTCGAAGAATTAAGCTCTCAGGCCGGATTGTCGCTCGACGTGGTTCCTCCTGTGGAATTCGCAGGAGAAATTGTTTCTAGTTCAAGGATTCGCAAGCTCATCACAGATGGTGAAGTTGCCCTAGCAGCCCAAATGCTCTCGGCACCCTACCGAATTCGGGGTATGGTGACGCATGGCGCAGGGCGCGGGGCCAAGCTCGGCTTTCCGACAGCCAATTTGGAAGCAATTGACACGCTCCTCCCTCGGCTTGGCGTTTACGCCGGGAGAGGTTGGGTGCAGTCAGCCCCCTACCCTGCGGCGATTCATTTGGGTCCGAATCCCACATTTGGTGAAGCGGCTGTCAAAGTGGAAGTACACCTGGTGGGCTTGGAAGCGAATCCGCTTACGCAGACAAGCCTGTACGGCGAGCCACTCGAAGTAGAGTTTCTCGCTCCGCTGCGGGGAGTGAAGACCTTTGAGAACCAAGCGGCATTGGCAACGCAACTCGCACAAGATATCCAACAAACCCGCGACATCGTTACGAGCTATTTCAGCCCGGAGAAATAATGGCCATCGATTGGAAACCTCTCTTGAAGATCATCGAAGGTCATGAATCCTTTCTGTTGACTTCGCATTGTCGGGCGGATTGCGATGCCTTGGGGAGTGAGCTCGCACTGGCCGAACTTTTGGATCAACGTGGCAAACGAGTCCAGATTGTCAATGGAGACCAGGTTCCCAAGCACATTAGTTTTGTGGATCCCGGGCAGCGAATACAAACTTTGGGGAATGGTGTCGAGGCCCTCGATCTGCTGGGCCTGGAAGTGTTGATCGTGGTCGACACGAGTGCCTGGATCCAACTGGGCCCCATGGCCGAGGTGGTCAAGAATTTCCCCGGGCAACGTGTGGTAATCGATCACCATGTGAGCCAGGACGACATGCAAGCTACCGTTTTCAAGGACTCCTCGGCCGAAGCGACTGGGAGATTGATTTTAGAACTTGCCGAGGCGATGTGGGCCCAGGTGACGCCGTCGATCGCGCACCAATTATTTATGGCGATTGCCACCGATACAGGTTGGTTTCGTTTTTCCTCGGTCAAGGAAACAACCTTCCTAGCGCTTGCAAAGTTAGTAGCAGCCGGTGCCGAGCCACCAGCAATCTTTGCTGCGCTCTTCGAGCAACACACTCTCGAACGACTCAAGCTCCGGGCCCGCATCTTGGAGAATATCCAGCCCCACTGCGGTGGGCGTTTGATGTCCAGCTTTGTAACTCAGCGGGACTTTACCGAAACAC
>CALMBE010000118.1 GCA_937860165.1 uncultured Planctomycetaceae bacterium | reverse complement strand
TGCGAAACCGGACTTCTCGATTGCGGGAAAACTGCGAGTATTCGTGGGATTCGTAAGATTCGTGGTTAATGTATGTTGAGGAAAGCGGACTATACTCCGCGCGGGGCATAATCGAGCGATTGTCTTCACTCGGCCAGATCGCCGAAGCACCAATTCAAGCCGCAACGCGAATCGTTGAATCGGCGGCTAGCTGGCTGCGATAGAATGCTAGCACTTCCTCGGTCAAGGCGAGGTAATCCTCTGCCCCGGCAGATTGGGGCGCGTACTGGAAAATCGACTTCCCGAAGCTCGGCGACTCCGCCAAACGGATATTCCGCCGAATCTTGGTCTCGAACAAATGCACATCCCGCCAAACTCCCTTTTTCCCTCGGGAGTTCTCGAAATACGCCGCCACATCGCTCGACACTTCCACCGCCAGCCGTGTTCCCGAGTCGAACAAACAAAACAACACGCCAGCCAGCCGCAGTCGGTCGTTCAAGCGTGTGGCGACCAGATTGATCGTTTGCAGGAGCTTGCTCAAACCGTGCAGCGCCAAAAAGTGCGGCTGCATCGGCAAGAAAACATCGTCCACCGCCGACAAGGCGTTGATCGTAAGAATCCCCAGCGACGGGGGACAATCGAGCAGCACGTAATCGAAATCACTAGCCACCTCGGCCAGTTTGTCGCGTAGGATCAGCTCCCGGCCCACGACTCCCGCGAGCTCCACCTCGGCAGCCGCCAGATCGATATGCGAAGGAGCAACCAACAGATTCTCGCTCACTTGCTGCCAAATCGCCGGCAAGCTCACTTCGCCTGTTAGCAAATCATAAACGGTAGGGCGATCTTGCTCGTGACCAATTCCTAAGTGCAGCGACGCATGGGCCTGGGGATCCATGTCGATCAATCCCACACGCAAACCTTGTTCGGCTAGTGCCGCGCTCAAGTTCACGGCGGTGGTTGTCTTGCCGACGCCCCCTTTTTGGTTGATGATCGCAATCGAGCGCATGTTCCCTCCACCCACAAATAGCCGACCCTTCCAGGGTCGATACCTTCCCCCAACGACTGCCTCACTGGGCGACAGAGTATAGAAGCCACATCCGCGCAATCCCAGATCACTCTCGCACCGTGCTAGCACCGAAAACCTCAGACTTCGTGAAGTATTCACGCAACGTCAAAGCCAGTGGGCGGCAATCGAGACTCCGCACCGTTCCGCGCGAATCCACCAAACCGATCGCTTCAAAGTCTTCGTCAAATACCACGGTCGCCTCCCCCGCCGGGGCCTCAAATCTGAGTCCCCAGCGCCACCGAGGGACTTCGACGGCAGTTTGCCAATTGAAATTGCGATCCGTCAGTAACAAGCTCCCCAGGTGCATCATTCCCCGTGCCGAAGTGACATCGTGCAAGTTGCCGATCAGAAGTCGTTGCTTGCCGATGGTCAAAGTTTCCGTGGAAGCGGTTGGGGAATCGTTCTGGTGAGATTCTCGCTCAACGGAAAACGCGTTCACCCGCTCGGGACGGGCGATCACTTCCGCGGCCACGGGTCCCCAAAACTCCGTGCTGCGATGTGCCGACTCGTATCGATACCACCACGAGGCAATCCCCGCGGCGATTGCCACGCCAGCCAACCCCACCACTAGTTTCGTACCCGATTGCATCATCACTTCCACCGCACTCTTTTCTCAGGGGCGAATCATGGCCCACAAAGGGCCGATCCGTTATACACTTTAGGGTGCCATGCCCACGCCGGTACGCCGGTGTGGGCATGAGAATC
>CALMBE010000117.1 GCA_937860165.1 uncultured Planctomycetaceae bacterium | reverse complement strand
TTTCGCTTTGACACAGCGCTAGCCTCGGATTCTCTGAGAATTCGATCACCCAAGTGCAATTCACCCGACGCTAGCGCGTTCGGCTCATGGTTTGTGACAACGCCTGGCCACTTACCACTTGTCTACTCCGTGCCTCCGCGACTCCGCGGTAATAATTCTTCCAAGGGAGCGTCGAAATCAGGGGCCATATGCAGTACTGTTCCCGGCATACTCCTTAGTCGCCGAGGCGATTGAGTCGGGGCAGATGAAACGATGCGGGCCACGGGCTCGTTATTTTCAGTGATGACAACTTCCTCACCGGGGCCAAGACCGTGGATCAGGGCCGGAAGCTCGGCTTGGGCTTGCTGGATTGGGATCGTGGTCATGGTGAGATCACCTACTGAAAGAGTAACATCTTGAGGCAGAAATATCTCGAACGTCCTTATACTGCTTACGCCCAACGAAAAACAGTCCACCGCGAAATTAGTACCCACTCCCAAACAACTACCCAGTAGTCACACTCCGCAATCCGTTGCCCTAGGCCTTTGAAAAAAGTTGTTGATTCTACTCAGACGTCCGGTTCGAACTTCCTACATCTTCTCGCCCCTTTTGGCTGCCAGTGCAATGAGGTAGCATATACCACCGTTCTCAATCGTGGAGATTTCCCATGTCCGTCACCCCTATGATGCAGCAGTATCTCGACGCCAAGCAGGCGGCTGGGGATGCGCTGTTACTGTTTCGCATGGGGGACTTTTACGAGCTTTTTTTCGAGGATGCCAAGACGGCCGCGCGGGTGCTGGGGCTTTCGCTCACGAGTCGAGACAAAGGGGAAAACCCCATCCCCATGGCTGGGTTCCCGCACCATCAGCTCGATAGTTATCTGGCGAAGATCATCGCCACTGGTTTGCGAGCCGCGGTTTGCGAACAGATCGAAGACCCCCGCGAGGCCAAGGGCATCGTGCGTCGCGCGATTACGCGTGTCGTCAGTCGGGGCACGATCACGGACGATGCGCTGTTGGATCCACAGCAGAGCAACTTTCTCTTGGCGCTCACGCAAGATTCGCAGCGTGACTCGCGGTGTGCTGGAATAGCGTGGATCGACCTCTCGACGGGTCGCTTCGAGGCGACGGTCGTGGCACAAGAAAAGATCGAAGACGAACTCGCCCGCATCGCCCCTGTCGAGATCCTGTTGAGCGAGTCGGGCAGTCCCCTGCCCTCTGCTTGGACGGAAGGCCGACTGGTGACGAAACGCCCCCCTTGGGCCTTTGGGAGCGAATCTGCCAAGTCGGCGCTTGCCAAGCATTTTGGCACGCACTCGCTGGACGGCTTTGGATTCACCGATCAAGACACGCTCGCGCTGGCTGCCGCGGGAGCTGTGCTTGATTATCTTACCGAAACTCAGAAGGGTTCGTTAGCGCACGTGGACCGCTTATTGCCCTATCGCACGGAAGCTCGGTTGGAAATCGACCAGGCCACCCGCCGTAGTTTAGAGATTTCGCAGAACCTCCGGGACGGTCGCCGCGAGGGTTCGCTCCTGGGTATCGTCGATCGCACGGTCACTTCGATGGGAGCACGACTCCTGGGGGATTGGTTTGCGAATCCACTAACCGACGTGGCGCGGATTGATGCCCGCTTGGATGCGGTCAGTGAGTTGGTTTCGCAACCGAGCCTCTGTGCGGATTTGCGGACCGAGTTGAATTCGATCTACGACCTGCAGCGATTGCTGGCGCGGGTGATCACTGCTCGGGCCACCCCCCGCGACTTGTCGTTTGTGGGGCGAACGCTTCGCTCGCTCCCGAAAGTAAAAGCCAAACTGGCGGGTCGAACTTCGGAACGACTCAAACAGCTTGAGTCGCGGATCGACTTGTGTGGCGAGATCCGCAGTCGACTGGAGGCTGCCCTGGAGGACGATTGCCCACTCACGGCCCGTGAAGGGGGATTTATTCGCGGTGGTTTTCACGCGGAACTCGATGCCCAGCGCGATCTCATGCAAGGGGGCAAACGCTGGATGGCGGAATACCAAGCCCGCGCGATTGCGGAAACGGGTATCGCCAATATCAAGGTCGGATACAACAAAGTGTTCGGCTACTACTTGGAAGTCACCCACACCCACAGCCAAAAGGTCCCCGCCGAATTCATTCGCAAACAAACACTCAAAAATGCCGAACGGTATATCACGCCGGAGCTGAAAGAGCACGAAGAAAAAGTGCTCGCTGCCCAAGAGCGTTCGCAAGACTTGGAATACGAATTGTTTATCGAGTTGCGGGAACTGGTAGCAGCGGCCACGCGTCGGTTGCAAGCCACCGCTGACGCCCTCGCAGAGATCGACGTGCTGGCCTCGCTCGCGATTCTGGCCGCCTCGCGGAACTACGTTCGACCGACCATTGCCGCGGAGCCCGTGCTGGAGATCATCGCGGGACGTCACCCGGTGTTGGATTTGACCGAGGCCGAAGGAACGTTTGTGCCGAACGACGTGAGTTGTGAGGCGCGAGTTCCGAGTTCCGAGAAACTCGAATTCTCGCGCAACTCGGAACTCGAAACTCGCGCCTCGATACTTCTCATCACCGGTCCGAACATGGCGGGCAAGAGCACCTACATCCGGCAAGTGGCCCTCATCACACTGCTGGCCCAAGTAGGGAGTTTTGTCCCAGCGCGAGAAGCCACGATTGGAGTGGCCGACCGCATCTTCGCCCGCGTAGGGGCCAGCGACGACCTGGCCCGAGGCCGCAGCACGTTTTTGGTTGAGATGACCGAAACCGCGCGAATCCTCAACACGGCCACCAACCGCAGCCTGGTAATTCTCGATGAAATTGGTCGCGGCACTAGCACTTACGATGGCCTTTCCCTGGCTTGGGCGGTGGTCGAACATCTCCACGATCACCTCGGTTGCCGCACTTTGTTTGCGACTCACTATCACGAGCTCACACAGCTTGAATCGACGCTGCCCGGGGTGCAGAACAGAAATGTCGCTGTCAAGGAGTGGATGGGCGAAGTGGTGTTTCTACACCAGATTATCCCGGGTGCCGCCGATAAGAGTTACGGCATCCATGTAGCACAACTCGCCGGGGTTCCCCGGGAAGTGAATGCGCGGGCAACCGAGATTCTCGCTCAACTCGAAGCAGAGAGAATTTCGTCCCCCCTGCAGAAGACGCTCTTTGAAATGTCGGACCACCCGCTGCTGGAGACTATCCGCGAGGTCGATCTCAATCACACGACACCCCTAGTAGCATTGCAACTCTTGCAAACCTGGCAGGAGCAGCTGGAGGGGGAAAACGTGCTAACAAGACCGCGTTAATTCGACAGAGCTGACTTGATCGGGGGAAGAACAAGGGCCACGGAATGTCACGGATTAAACACGGATGATTGGGAGTGTTGCCTTTGGTGGAAATAGGTCGTCTCGGACAGGCAATGCCCTAAATTCCTCTTGATTATCCGTGTTTCATCCGTGGCAAATGGCACAGGACTTAGCGCTGTAGAATTAATTCGGTGAAATCACCACGCCTGCCAATTGCAATCGTTATTCGCCGGCGGTCAGTACCGCCAAGGTATCGTGCAGCTCTCGGCGGGTGGCTTCGCTGTATTCGATATCGAACCACACGATTTTCCCCGACGCATCGAGTACATAAATCCGCGGCAGAGACACCATTCCCACTTTGGAAAAACCTTTGCTATCGCTATCTATCAGTTGGGGGAAGGTGGCACCAGTGGCTTTGAGAAGTCGCTGGACCTCTGGGGCAGGGGTTTCGACGGCGATGCCCACGACCACCACTTCGCCAGAATCACTGTTACCGGCTACTTCCTTCTGTAAATCTTCTAACGCCGTGCGAGACATCCAGCGGTCGGCATGCCAAAATAGGACAACCGTAGCCCGCTTACCGCTCATCGCCCGCAGGTCGCTGCTGCCGCCGTCTAATTTGCTCAGAGTAAGTTCCGGAAGTTCATCGCCAGTGCGCACCCGACACATGGCAGAATGCTCTGCCGAAAGAAACACCTCGGGAATTACTTTTGGGACCGTCGGCTGTTCGATTTCAGAGGTTTCATCCTTCGATTCTTGCGGAGGCGCAACCGGTTTCATGACTTCATGGGACCGAACTTCATCGAGCGATGGCGATTCCTTGGACTCCGGCTGGGATGCGACAGATTTCGCAGCCATGTCTTGAATCGGCTCCGTGGCTACGACTTTTCGAGCAGCGGAAGTCGACACTGGGGGAACAACGGAAGGCTGCGAACAGCCAACACCCAACACGATGAAGCCCAATGCCAGCGACGCAATCCGACTCAATGAAAAGCAATTCACAATAACTCACTGAGCAATTCACTCAGTCCCAGGGTGAAGGGGCCGCAGACACGCACCTCTTTCAGTCCCCTGTATTGTTGGAGTTGTAGTTCCAGCCGTCAACTGCCTTACTCACTCCGCCAACTTAATTGCGAGCTCGCGAAGCTGTTTTAGCTCAACACCTCCGGGTGCCTCGGTCATCAGATCAGAGGCTTTCTGCGTTTTGGGAAAAGCTATGCAATCGCGAATATTTTCTAGTTGGGCAAAGAGCATCACCCAGCGATCAACCCCCAAAGCAATTCCACCGTGTGGGGGGGCTCCATATTGGAGCGCGTCGAGCAGAAAACCAAAGCGATCTTTTGCGGTCGCTTCGTCGATACCTAATAGAGAAAATACTTGGCTTTGCACGATGTTGTCATGAATTCGGATTGTGCCGCCGCCTGCTTCACTACCGTTGATTACTAAGTCGTACGCTTTCGCCCGGCACTTTCCCGGATCGGTGGCGAGCATTGCCAGGTCCTGGTCGCGCGGGGCGGTGAAGGGGTGGTGCATGGCAGACCAACGTTTTTCCTCATTGTCGTACTCGAACATGGGAAATTCCACGATCCACGAGAAATTCATCTGCCCGGGAGCGTAGAGTTTCATCTCGCGGCCAATCTTTGCACGTAGGGCATACAGGGCCTTGCAGGTTGCGGCGAACGAATCAGCGACAAACAGCAACAAGTCTCCCGGTTCGGCCTGCAAGCGCGCTGCAATTTTTTGCAGTAACTCCGGCGTGAAATTTTTGGCGATCGTCGAGTTAAGCGTGCCATCGGCCTCGACGCGGAACCAAGCTAGCCCCTTTGCGCCAAACTCAGCCGCATACTCGGTGAGTGTGTCGATTCCTCGCCGAGAGTAGTGGTCGGTCCCCTTCTTGACATTCAACGACCGAACCCGGCCCCCCGAACTTGCCACGGTCTGGAACACCCGAAACTCGGCCTCGGCAGCGAGATCGGTACAGTCGACGATCTGCATGTCGAATCGGAGGTCAGGTGCATCGTGGCCGTAGCGTTCCATCGCCTCGTCATAAGTCATGCGGGGAAGGGGGGTGGGCACCTCAAGATCCAAAAACTTTTTCGCCAAGCGGGCCACCACTCCGTCGATAATGCCGATCACATCGTCGGCATCGACAAACGACATCTCGACATCGAGTTGCGTGAATTCTGGCTGTCGATCTGCGCGGAGATCTTCGTCGCGGAAGCAGCGGGCCACCTGCACATAGCGGTCGTACCCGGCGATCATCAAGATCTGTTTGTAGAGTTGGGGCGACTGAGGCAGGGCATAAAACTTGCCCCGATGCACACGGCTGGGAACCAAATAGTCGCGCGCACCTTCCGGAGTGCTCCGACCGAGAATTGGGGTTTCGACATCGATGAAGTTTTGTTCGGCAAAATAATCGCGCATCTCTTTGATCATGGCCGCACGCTGAAGCATGGTTTTCTGCATCGCGGGACGGCGGAGATCGAGATACCGATATTTCAAACGCAAGTCTTCATTGGGTGTGTCGGTAGCACTGGGCGAAACTTGCGGAGTGAGACACTTGTTCAGAAGTTCGAGTTTCGTGACTCGCAACTCAATGGCCCCTGTCGCCAGGCGCGGATTGGCCATTCCTTCGGGTCGCTTGGCAACCCTACCCGTCACGCGGATGACGTACTCCGCCCGAAGGGATTTGCTTTGGTCGATCACCTCGGGCGCAGTGTCGGGGGGATTGAACACCACCTGGGTGATGCCATAGCGGTCGCGTAGGTCGACGAACAATCCACCACCATGATCGCGGTGGCTATCCACCCACCCGCACAAGGTGACAATTTGTCCCTCAAGTTTTTCATTCAAATCACCACAGGTATGCGTACGGAGCACGTTGTCCTCGTCGATTCGTATTGAGGGGCGGCAATGGGCCGCAGGAATTCAAGGAATTTCGAGTAGGTGATTGTAGATTGCCTCGGCAAATCCGGCTAGATCGTCGTTATTGCGACTTCAGCCAAGCAGCCAAACGAAGCATCCCCTCGGCCGTAGAAATCAGAGGCTGGTAACCTAAGTCGCGGCGAGCAGCAGAAATGTCGAACCAGTGAGAACTGGCAAGTTGCCAGGCGAGAAATCGCGTCATCGGTGGTTCACGGGTAGAACCCGACCAGGCAAATACTTTTTCGCAAACAGCTCCACCAGCCCGTGCAAATCGAAATGGGATGCCCTTGCGAACCGCCGGCAAACCCGCGAGGGCGAGGATCTGGTCGATCCACTCCCAACAATTCACCGGCTCCCCTTGACTCAGAAAATAAGCCCGCCCCCCCGGCGATCTCCCACTCGGCGA
>CALMBE010000116.1 GCA_937860165.1 uncultured Planctomycetaceae bacterium | reverse complement strand
GGCGAGGCTGGGTACGGCACGATCATCCCCGGCAAAGTCTCCGAACAGCGATCCTACACCCGCTGGGAAGAGCCGGTCCTGGGGATCAACGGCGAAGGCCGAGTTTCGCCACTGGCGCCTGGCTGCCAAGTGGCTGTTACCGTCATCGGAGAAGACGGCAAGCCGATCATCCTCAATCACATCTTCCGAACTCTGGCAGATAGCGAAGGCGCTGGTGACGAAGGGCAATTGTCGATCGACATGAGCCCGACGCAACCCCATACGATTACCAAGAACGCCCGAACGTGCGAATCCTGTCATGCGTCGGCAAAGGCGCTCGGGCTGGGCATTGGGTCAACGCGACCGTGGGACGAACGGCACTACGTTGAACTCGAAACCGTCGATGGCACGATTCTGTCGGATCGAGCACGTCCGCAAATGGAGCCGATTGAGGGGCTCGACCACGATTGGTCGCAGATTGTCGACGAGTCAGGGAAACAGCTTGCGACCGTGGGTCATCATTTCCAACTGTCGCGGGCATTCAACGCCAAGGAAATAGCGCTCATCAAGCGGGAGGGAACCTGCATTGCCTGCCACCAGGAGATTCCCGAGCAGTCGCTGGCGGTGAGCTTTCTGCATCACGTTGCGAAATATACCGGCCAGTTGCCGGAAACGACGGACCAGCACAACGCACTGCTCCACAAGGTGTTGCTCACCAGCGCGTGGGGGCAACTCTTGGCCGTGACTCTGGGAGTGGCGGCCGTCATCGCGTTCTGGAGGTGGTTGAGAAGGAAGCGGCGAAGCGGAGCTTGATATTAAAACGGTTAGCCAACTCCCACACCAACTAAGACTTCTCTCTGGCATACAAATAGGCAGGAAGTGCGCATGAAAGGCCAATGCAGAGATTCAGCACGATGAACAATGCAGGCTTCGGTCCATTTGCCCGCCCATGCTGCTGAAACATAAACGCCCAGAACACAAAGGATGATATCAGCAGGTCAGCACTGAAGCCCCCAGCGGCTCCCATTTTTCAGGTGGCTCATTCTCCAGAGTGTGGGCATAGAACTGCATCGTGTCACCGCGAGAACCATTAGCCGACATCCGTTCCGAGGGTGATCAGTAACTTGAAATCTGCCACTCACCGACCAAAGCAGGATTGGTAAGCAGTGTCATAATGTACAGTATCTTCATGACCGCGCGAAGTAGGGCACCCACCCTGAGTTTTCGCTCACCCGCAAAACAGTTTTCTAAGCGGGCTGGGCAACCTTCGCGGGAAATTATTCCCACCAATAATGGACCATTCGGCCTAGTCATCGCCGCGTTTCTTGTGTTTCGGCTTCTTTTTGCCCGGCATTTTCCCCTTGGTTTTCTTTTTCGTGGGTTTTTTAGGTAGCGCCGGTTTCTTATGTTCGATCTGCTTGAGTTCTTCCAGCGATCGCTCGAAGTGCTCGTCGACTGGCTGGGGCAGCGCTGCCTGCGCCTTGCGATACTTCGCAAACTCCCCTTCTGCCTTCTCCAGTGCCGCATCGTGCGAAATCTTGCCGGCGTGAGTGAGAATGTCTCGGTCGGACAGCCGCAGGAAGTCGTCGAGCTTCACGATCCAGTCCGTCATGTGCATCGCCCGCCGGTTGAGCGCTTGGAGTTCCGCAAACTCCAAGTACGCCGTCACAATCCGGTTGAGCGCGTCGATCTCGTCAGCTGCAAGATAGTTTTTGGCGATGCCAACGTCGGTCTTCCGCGGCTTGTTGCCGGCCCATGTCGTCAGTCCCATATGGGGCTTGGACGAGTCGGCCCGACGATGGATGATCTCAGCCGCGGTGTGACCGTGGGCGCCCCAGTGCATTTTATTTTGCACGGTCTTGAAGAAGAGTTGCGAGGCATCGGCGGTCGCGTCGTAGTCGACCTCGGCCGCGGCATCAGGCCAATAGCGTGTCGTGGCTCCGAACGTCTTCGCTTTCGGAAAGCGTAGGCGAACGAGTTCCACAACGGCGGGCAAGAGCGACTCCACCTGCTGTTGACCATACGCGGCAATGATTGCTTTGGCCCGCGTCCGATCCGTCGAGGTGGGTTGATAATGATCATTGCCGTCCCACAAGGCGTAGAATTGGCAAACGAGTTCGTCTTCGGGCCGAGCCTGACGATAGAGGTCGTGGACTTCGGTCGCCTCTAGGTCGTCGGTGGCGGGAATTGACGTGGGCGGCGAGCCCTGTTTGGTGAGTAGTCGTCCCCGGCGGACGATAAGTTGATGCTGGCCGCGTTTGCCGCGTTGCCAGGTCGCGGCGGCCAACACTCCGGCGGCGATGACGCAGTCGAGGGCTTTGCCGAGTTGCTTCTGGATTTGCGACAGATGCTTCTCCGGGGCCACGGGCAGAAAGCGACGGAGCTTATCGTAGTCGATGGTGAGCGACTGCCAGTCGCCCGCGAAGTTGAACGTGAAGAATTCGTACATGCGGCTGGCGATTGGACTGGCGTCGTCGAGGGCCTGCCACAATCCATGATCGAGCGGCGAGCAATAGAGCGAGTTGATGTTCGCCAAGTACCAGTCGGCGAGCCAGACGAAGTTCTTGTCGGCAATCGTTTGGTCGTCTGGCATAACTTCGTCGAAGAACACGTATTCGCCGTACAGACCGTAGCCGCGTTCGCGGCCCTTGAGATGTTTGCCGTGGGCGTTCTTGAGGGCAAACTTGCTACGAATGCGCGTCCCCTCCGTGCTGCGGATCGCTTGCTTGATTTGCTGCACAGTGCGTCCGCCGGGCAAGACGCCGATCGTCTCCATAAGTTCCCGCCAAGTGAACTGAATCGGGTTGGCGAAGGGAAACGACTGACTGCGCTGCATGATCTGGAGCAGTCCCATGTGGACCTTGCGAGAAAGCTGACCGGGGTAGAGGTCGTCGGAGTTGCAGGTGATGCGATACTCGAAGTCGCAGGACTGACCATCGAGCTTGGACTGACCCCGGATGAGCAGGCCTTTGCGATTGCGCAATCCTTTACGGCCCAACGCGAAGAACGGAAAGCGGAGCAAATTGGCTTCCTGTTTGATGACGGCCGCCGACGTGAGAAAACTTGGCGAGGCAAGAGTCGGCGTTGTCTGAGCTGACGGACCCGCGTGGAGCGCATCGCGGAGTGCGGGACGCTCCTGGCAGTCAACTGGGATCATTTGCGGAACAAGGAACGCACCGCTCGATCGAACGTGGGGAGGAACTTACCCACGGCCGTTCCACTCTTTGTCTTGTTGCCGCTCGCTGGCTTGGACCGCTTTGCTCGCACTGCCGCACGCTTGGCGGTC
>CALMBE010000115.1 GCA_937860165.1 uncultured Planctomycetaceae bacterium | reverse complement strand
TGGCCACGGCGGTACTCCGCTGTGGCCATGTTTTCTCGACGATTCACATGCCCACGCCGGAGTACCAGCGTGAGCATGGCACCCCAAAGTAAAAAAGTGATCGGCCCTATGTCAGTGGGCTGGGGCGAATGCAATCTCCCCTTTCCGCCTGCCCTTCACGCTGCGCGGCGGGGTGGGCGTTTGGGGGGTGTTGCAGGGGGGTCTCGACCGAGGCAAGTGCGATGGTTTCGTGCTCGACAGAGCAGGCACGGCATGGTCGCCATCGCTCCGCAACCGGGACAGCGCAGAACGGGTGCATCGGATTTGAAAAGCTCATGCTCCTCGGGTTCGCTTTCACGACCGAAGATTGCGCGTTGGCCCGAAGCGATGGCCTGCACCGTACCACGGCTCACTCCGGCGAGAGTGGCGATCTTCCGCTGCGAGAGGTTTCCCTGGTCGAGCAGCCGACGGACTTCTTGAACTACCACGAGTCGCAGCATGGTTAGAATTCCTCCTCGATCTCTGGCCAAAAATCCCCCGGCTCGGGGAGCGGGTCACATTGGTCTTCGTCGGCGATGAATGCTTCCCAGGGGTCATCGTCCCAATCTTCGGTTTTGTGGTTGTGCGGCGAGTCCGGAAAAGGCATTGCCAATAGTCGTGCCACGAGATTCACCCCCCTCGGTACTAGACAGATGAGCGAGTCATTTCCCCGAGCACCAGGCGATCTGATGCCGAGCCAAGAAGCAAGCATTGCTGCTCACGACAAACAGAAACCTAGCAGAAACGGTGGCCAAAAACTATACATTTGTACACTCTTTCTTGCAGGTTTTTTGCGGGGCGATTTTCGAGGGGTTTTTGGGCGGAAAGTGCGGTGAAACGGAAGAAATTGCGCGAGGCTAACGCCTCCCGCTCGCCTAATCGCCTAGGTGTCGCACTGAGGATTCTAGGAGATCGTAGAGTTGCGATTCGCTGCGGTTGAGCTCGTCCTTCAAAGTGGCGGTGAGCTTGGCGTAGAGATCGCGGGCCGCGCGGTGATTTCCCAACCGTTCGTGGCAAATACACTCCGCAGCGAGGGCAAAGGAATGGAGCGATTCGTTCTGGGCCGATTGGTCGGCGAGCTCTTGGGCGATGGGTAAGGCCTTGGAGAATTCTTGCGAATCGAACAAGAAAAATCTCACCATGCCCTGTTGGGCCAGTTGCAGATAAAAGGGATCGGCATCGGGAAAATATTCCGACACGGCCCGCCAGGCGGCTTCGCTCCCTTCGTTCAGCTTGGCATGAAAAAGTTGCGCTGCGGGTGAATCGCGGCGTGGGATCGAAGCGGGGGGAGCAGTGCCTTGCAGAAAATAACGGGGTTGCCAAGCCAGTCCCAAGGCGCTACCCAAGCCCACGGCGGCCAGCATCGCCAGGGCTAAGGCCTTGCGATTCCAGGCAGGCAGCTCAAGTTGCGAACGCTGGTGCATGAGTTGGCCAAGTTCGGTGTGCGCGGCTCCGCGAGAATTGTCAGCCGAGAGCCATTCGACCAGGGACCACTGATCGGGCCCCACGGCCCAGCCCTCTTGAGCCGCCTGGCTGGCGAGTGATTTGAGATCGCTCAAGAGCGTATTAGGACTGGCATACCGCTGGGCAGGTTCTTTCTCCAGCAAGCGATGCACGAGAGTGACAAACTCTGGTGCCAGCCCGGCTCGGATCGCACTGAGCTCGGGGGGTTGTTTGTTGAGATGCTGAACGGCGATCGCCAGGGCAGTTTCGCCGTTGTGTGGTGGCTGACCCGCCAGCAGGTGATAGGTGGTGGCCCCCAAGGAATAGAGATCACTCCGCACGTCGACCGGTCGGCCTTCGATTTGTTCGGGGCTCATGTAGAGCGGCGTTCCCATCGCCACGCCAACTTGGGTCAACGTTTTCCCACCCCCGCCACCTTCGATGCGAGCCAATCCGAAATCGGCGACCTTCACCTCTCCAGCCGGGCTGAACATGATATTCGCGGGTTTGATATCCCGATGGACGATCCCGATTTCCGCGGCCTTGCACAGTGCCGAGACCACTTGCCGGAGGATTTCCAAAACCGTGCCTGGTTCGAGTGCCCCTTGGCGTTCGAGGACATGATCGAGACTCTTGCCGGCGATGAATTCTTGGGCGATGTAGTGGATTCCTTGGTCCTGCCCCACTTCGTAGATTTGCACGATGTTGGGATGCACCAACGAAGCCGCGGCCCGGGCTTCGTTGTGAAACCGCCGCACGTAATTCGGATCGCTGGCCAAGTGGGCATGTAGCACCTTGAGTGCCACCTGTCGCCCGAGCGATTTCTGCTGGGCAAGATAGACGTCGGCCATCCCCCCCGTGCCGATTTTTCTGAGCAACGCATAGCCACCCAGCTCACGACCCGCGAGCGGGCCGGGAAGATCATTCGGAGTGCTGGGTGAAGTCAACTCACTCATCGCAATTCCCGGGGACCTCGACGGCGCGCAGCACCCGATCGATAGCCTCCGATTTGTTGAGCACGTAGTAATGAATCCCCGGCACGCCGGCGGCGATCAAATCGGCAGTTTGTTGGGCGGCAAATTCCACGCCGACTTCAAACTGACCCTCGGAACCTGGCTCGAAGCGGTCGAGCTCGGCCAGAAATGGACCGGGTAATTTGGCACCGCACAGCGAAGAGATTCGCTGGATTTGCGCCCCGTTGGTCACTGGCAACAACCCCGGAACGATGGGGATGCGGATGCCCCGCGCTGTGCATTGCTCGCGGAACGAGAAGAAGTCGTTGTTGTCGTAGAACAGTTGCGTGATCACGACATCGGCCCCGGCGTCGACCTTGCGTTCCAGGTTGTCCAGATCGACCTGGGGGCTAGGGGCTTCCAGGTGGGTTTCCGGATATCCCCCCACGGCGATCCCCAGCGAGGGAAACTCGGTGCGGACGAATTCGACGAGCTCGTTGGCGTAGGAAAAACCTCCGGCGATGCTCTGAAATTTGGTTTCCCCTTGGGGGGGGTCTCCCCGCAAGGCCACGACATTGTGGACTTCCAAGTCTCTAGCCCGACGAAGATAGGCCCGTAATTCCTCGGCAGTGCTGCCGACGCAAGTGAGATGGGTGGCGACGGGGACTTGATATTTTTTTCGGACTCCGCCGATGACTTCCAAGGTTCGGTCCCGGGTAGACCCCCCTGCCCCATAGGTGCAAGTGACGTAACTGGGTCGAAACTGCATGAGTTTTTCCAAGTGAAACTGCAGATTCTCGACCCCTACCTCGGTCTTGGGGGGAAAGAGTTCAAAGGACAGCCCAAACTTGTGTGGGCCGTAGGCTTGGTCAATCGTCAACAACCGTGGGTTCTCCTTGAAAGGGTGGCGCAGTCAACACGAGACAATCAGATAGTAACAGTTCAGGAATCTGTCGCAACGGAGACCATTATACTCAGGGCCGGTCAGTTTTCGGTTTGCCTTAGAAGTCATTCCCGCGCAGAGCTTGCCCCTCGCGGAGGCGG
>CALMBE010000114.1 GCA_937860165.1 uncultured Planctomycetaceae bacterium | reverse complement strand
CTGTGGCACAACAAGTGGGCGATGGTTGTCCCTTTGATGCAAGTCTTTTCCCTTTTTGCCCCGGTGCGACTTATTCCAGATGTGCTTCACGCGGCAATAACTTCGCGGGGTGAATTCCGCCGCAGCGCCCAGTTCCTCTTGATGGAGGGTCTGGTCTTGATGTTCAGCGCTTGGCTGGCCGTAGTCCTCTGTGGAACGAATCTGACGGGCATCGCCTGGGTGGTAGGATTCTCGCAGACAGGTTTTTCCTTGGCGTTGACAGTCTTCATCTTGAATCGCCACGGGATTTCCCTTGGGAGCATAGTTGCCGCTATCCTGCCTAGCTGGGCGTGCTCGGTCGTAGCGACTGGGGTTGCCTGGTGGATTGGTTCCAGTTGTTTACCCAGTGAAATGTTGATGTCCCATGTGGTGTTCGATACCGTGGTGTTTTCCGCTGTGTTTCTGGGTTTGATGCGTGTGTTCTTTGCCAGCCACTTGGGTGAATTGGCAGGTGTGCTTCCCAATTCCCTGGCAGGTGTGATTCGTAGGACTCTGTGTCTGGGCGTTTCCCTGCAATCGACCTAAATCTCTTTACCACTGAGCAGACTGGAGTAGTCGGCATGTCGCTTTTTCGCACTATGCGTCACATCACGAGGGCCCCGCTCAATCGAGATCGCAAACTGGCTTCGGTGGTGCGATTTTTGAAATGGCAAATCGGCAGCCGCTTGATCCCCGGCAAGACGATGGTTCCATGGGTCAACAATACCCGGTTTATCGCGGGGGTCGGCGAACATGGCCTCACTGGCAATGTGTATGAGGGGTTGTGCGACTTCAAGGACATGGGCTTTGTCTTGCATGCCCTGAATGAGAGTGATTTTTTTGTCGACGTGGGCGCGAATGTGGGGGCTTACACTATCCTGGCCTGTGGTGCCGTGCGGGCGCGTGGCGCATGTTTCGAACCGGTACCCGAAACCTACGGCCGCTTAGTGACCAATCTGGCACTCAATGACTTGCGGGAACGTGTTCAATCCTACAACCAAGGGGTCGGGGACAGCCGGGGCGTCCTCCGATTTACCACCGGCGAGAACGCCATGAATCACGTTCTTGCCGAGCATGAAACCACGACCAACATGGTCGAAGTCCCCGTCGATACCTTGGACGCTTCGCTCAGTTCGGCCCCAACGATGATGAAAATCGATGTCGAGGGCTACGAAACCATGGTCTTTCGCGGTGCCACTCGCACATTCGCTAATGAGCAGCTTAACGCCCTGTTGGTGGAGCTCAATGGAAGCGGTCACCGCTACGGATTCGACGAGAATCCCTTGCTCGAGACACTCGCAGGATTGGGATTTCGTGCCTATGACTACGATCCGTACGCGAGAACCATCACGCCGCTGGCCAAGCGCAACAACCCCGTTGGCAACACGCTGTTTATTCGCGATCTGGACCGAGCACGGCAACGAGTTCGGGAAGCGCCACCTTTTCGCATCCTAGGTAAGTCCATTTAACTAGCCGAGGGAGTCCTGGAATTCACAATGGAAAAATACGCTACACTCGTCATTCCCGCGCAGGCGGGAATCCATCTCCGGAATTCTGGATTCCCGCCTGCGCGGGAATGACGGCCTAACCGCTAGCAATGTGATTCTGCAATTCCCGGGCACCCTCAATTAGCTGTTCCACTTCGCCTTTTTTATTCTTCTAGTGCAACCGTCCGCAAGGCAGCCATTTCAATCATGACTTCCAAGAAACGCCTGGCAATCGTGTCGAGTGTGGCAGCCCCCTATCGGGTGAGCCAACACCTCCGCCTGGCGCGCGAGTTAGCCGAGGAAGTCGAGCTGTGGTCATTTATATTGTTTGAACGCGATTGGCTCCCGTGGAAACACGAATTACCCGCTGAAATTCATCCCATTCAATTTGGCAAAGGGGAATCGAGTCGGCAAAAACTCCATCATCCGCTGCGGCAATGGACCAAGACGGGCGAAGTGATCCACGCACTGCGTGAGAAACAGATCGACATGGTCATTGTCACCGGGGCGAACGATCTGGGCCTCCTGCGGTTGATCCGTTGGTGTCATCGCCAGGGGATCCCCATTTATCTGTTTGGTGACTCGAACGTGTCGGGGGACACTGCAACAGGCATTCGCCGACTGATCAAAGACGCATATATCGGCTATGCCGTGAGCCATATCGACGGGCTGCTTCCCTGCGGAATTCGCGGCAAGGAGTTCTTCGATCGCTATGGTGGAAGCACGAAGCCCTGCTTTTACATGCCCCATGAACCAGATTACCGGCGGCTATTTGCCGTCACGGCGGAGGACTGTCAGCAGGCTCGGAAGAAATACGGCCTGGCACCTGACAAACAATACATTCTCTACTCTGGCAGGCTGGTTGCTGCGAAGGGGATCGACACCCTCATCAACGCGTTTACCCAGATTGCCGAACAACGGCCCGATTGGAATCTCATGCTGGTCGGTGGCGGTGAACTCGAAGCCGAGCTCAAGCAACAGATTCCACCCCAACTTGCCCACCGCGTGGTGTGGACCGGATTTATTCACGACCAGTCCGAACTCAGCGTCCTTTACCACTGTGCGGAAGTGTTTGTCTTGCCGAGTCGTTACGAGCCCTGGGCGGTTGTCGTGTGCGAAGCCGCGGCGGCGGGGTTGGTCCTGATCACCAGCGACATGGTGGGTGCCGGGGCCGAATTGTGTCGGGATGGCGTGAATGGAGCGATATTTCCGGCGGGGAACTCCGCAATCTTGGCAGACAAACTCCTCTGGGCTACCGAGAATCGTGAACGGTTGTGGCAACTCCGCCGAGAGTCGCTCAAGGCCTTGGACGACTGGCGGTGACGGGGCGACCCGGTGCAAGGGGTGCGGCTTGCGATGGCTCAAGCGGGACTCCGCAGTGCGCCGGAACCTGTCGAACCCAATCCCCCCACACCCAGCGAACCTCTGCAAATCCCTTGAAACTCCGCGACGCGGGGCAATACTTTTTGCAAACTTCCTTTGCGGCCACAACCCTAAACTTTACTTACTTTCGATATGCGATTTCCGAACTTACTAATCATCGGTGCCATGAAATCGGGAACTACCAGTCTCTACATGGACCTCTGCGAGCATCCTGAAGTATTTCTGGCCGATGACAAGGAACCGCACTCGCTGTGCGACGATCGTGTGCTGACCGAAGAGGGAAAGAACCACTATTCGGCGATCTACGCCCGCGCCAAGCCAGGACAGATTTGTATCGACGCTTCCACGGGTTACACCAAGCGGCCCGACTACGAAGGGGTTGCCCAGCGGGCCGTGAAACTCCTGCCGCCGGATTTCAAAGTGATTTACATCGTCAGGCAACCGATTGAGCGGATCATTAGCCAGCACCACCATGAATTCAGTCGCCAGGAAGTGGGCGCGGATATCAACCAGGTCGTGAGAGCCGAGCGGCGCTACGTGGATTACAGTCGTTACGCTTATCAGCTAGAACCCTGGATCAAGGCAATCGGCAGGGAGCGGATCGAAATTGTTCGATTTGAGGATTATACCGCCGCGCGGTCCTTGGTTCTCGAACGATTGTACGGATTCTTGGGGCTCGCCGACAAACCGCGAGCCGGAAACGAAGGCAAGGTGTACAATAAAAGCCAGGGAAAACCGGTATTGAACGGGTTCTGGAGTACCATTAAGGGTAATCAATTTTATCGCAGCTATCTGCGCAGCTTGATACCGGTCAAGCTGCGTTTGGTACTGCTCAAAAAGCTGTTACCCCAGGCCCCAAACCCGCCTTTGCCCCCTTCGGCCGAAACCCTCGCCTGGCTGAAAGAACAATTGAGAGACGACCTGAGAGCACTCGAACATGACATGCAGCGGAACGAACCGATCTGGGAAGACATTGCCCTGATTTCGTAATTCGCGGTCAGTGACAGTGCAGTCTTTGAAATCCCGTTTAGTATTGCCAAAAAGCGATTTGGAAACCTGACCGTTCAAACAATCCACCTTACTTGGATTTGGTTAACATGATGAACTCGACGATAATTATGTTTTCCCTGACGGGCTTCATCTTGGTGCTGATGGTGTTCCTGCAAGGGTTTTCGCGCAAGGTTGATTTATTCAGCATGCGCAACATGTACTTGTTCAGCTTTCTCGTCTACCAGATCATTAGCCCTGCCACGGCCCTCTATACCGAAAACTTTACACTGTTCCAAGTTAACTCCCCTGCTCAATCGGGAAAGCAACTACTGATCTTTGTCTGGATCTATCTTGCGGTATTTTTGTTGAGTTACCATCGCCTCGGATTGACTCCTTGGGTCGCGAAGAAATTTTCCGGTCCTCCTCGGGAAACAAGTGATTCCTTCTTTCTGGGGCTGGCGGTGGCCCTCGTCGTGATTGCGTTGCCATTGAGACTATTTGGACCCGGAATTCCACTGATTGCCAAAGCTTCTGCGAATGTTTCGATCGCCCTTGCAAGCGTGGCTTGCGGTTTGGCGGGTTGGGTGTGGAGTAATCGCCGACTGAACATCCCGATTGTCTTGATGGTGTTGTTTATCGTCGGTTCGAGTTTTGCAATCAGCCTGATTGGAGTGTTTGGTCGAAGATTTATGCTGAGCGTGCTGGTGGGCTTCGCTTGGGGTGTTTACCACCGCCGGATGAAGTGGATGAATCCAGGCCGGATGTTGCTCAATATTGCACCCGTGATGCTTGTGGTGTTTGTGGCTGTGAGCGCGTTCACGGCAATTCGCGACAACCGCAAGACTGCCGAGGCAGATATCCGGCAGACCATGGCAGAAATGCAAGGTGCCCAGATCGACACGGGGGCCAAGGACGTATTCAGCGGTCAAACCACCGGTTCGGCCACGCTCTGGGCCTTGGAAAACTATCCTGACCCGCTGGAGCCCCAGATGCTTTATAGCCTCAAGTTCATGGCCTACTGGTATATCCCGAGCGCAATTTGGCCCGAGAAACCAACCCCGCTTGGCAACCATATTGCGACCCTGGCTAAGGTCGACGGAGTGCATCGAGAATTGATCACATTGCCGCCGGGAGTTATCGGTTACGCTGCCGCCGAGGGTGGGCTGATCGCTGTGATCGTGTACGCCTTGTTCTATGGTCAATTCCTCAGACTCTTTGACGAATTCGTGCGATTGAACCCCACGAATGCGTTTGTTCTCTTGCCGGTGGGTTGCGCTACTGGTCAGGTGCTGGGTCTAGCGCGCGGGGATATCGCCGTGTTCGCAAACTTGATTCTGGTGAGCTTCATCTCGACGTATTTCTTGATGTATCTGGTGAAAAGATTTTTTGGAAAGCCTTCAGCGCAAGCGTATTGGGTTCCGGCACCTCAACCTCAAATGTAAATCGTGTCCGCGCCCCACCAGTCCTGCCCTGGCTAGGAATCGGCTTGCCCCTCGACTGAGAGATTACCCGCGATCATTCAACGCTCTACCCGATTTCTATGTCCGACAATCTCTCAGTGATGCACTTCTTTCCTCGAATCCGCTCCGAGGAAGGGGGTGTTGTGAAAACCATCATCGACTTGTGTGAGTTACTGGCCCAAGCGGGACATCGGGTCCAGTTGGCGACCTGCGACGCAACCGATGTCCCAAGTCGCTGGCGCGACTCACCAGGAAACAGTCCGCAAGTGGTCGAGTTGCCGAAAAGCCGCCGGCTGCCCGGGTTCCTGAGTCACGAGGGTCTCGCCCGGTTTCGAGAAGTAGCAAGAGAAGTGGATGCCGTTCATCTGCATACCCCCTGGGAGATCGCCAATGTGCAACTGGCATCCGTGCTGAAGAAAACCCACACACCGTATGTCGTGTCGGTGCATGGAATGCTGGACGACTACTGCATGGAGCAGAAGCGATTGAAGAAGCGGTTGTTCCTCGCGCTCGGGGGTCGTCGTTTGTTTCGTGATGCGGCACTGGTCCACTACACTGCCGAGGGGGAACTAGAGCAGGCGAGCAAATGGATTCCACAGGCCGCAAAGTACTGCGTTCAAGCCTGCGCCATGGACCTAGCGCCTTACCATCAGCTTCCTGGAACTGGCTTGGCGTTGGATTCTTTTCCGTATTTGCAGAGCGACATGAAAAAAATGCTGTTCTTGAGCCGCTTGCACTCGAAGAAAGGGCTTGAGATGCTGCTTGAAGCGGCGGCACTCTTGCGACGCCGGCAGATTGGCTTTGAACTCTTGATCGCTGGGCCCGGGGATGAACAATACACGAATCGCTTGAAATCCCTGGCCAAGCAACTCGATGTTCACGAGCAGACCCACTTTCTGGGAATGGTGCGGGGGGACCTCAAACTTTCGCTCTATCAATTGGCCGATGTGTTTGTGCTCCCTACTTACCAAGAAAATTTTGGATTGGTACTCCCCGAAGCCTTGGCCTGCGGGACACCCGTGGTCACGACACGGGGTACGGATATTTGGCCCGAATTGGAACAAGCGGGGGCGAAGATTGTTGGTTTTTCCCCACTTGAAATTGCCGACGCGATCGCCGCATTACTTGCCGACGATGCGGAGCGAAATCGCTTAGGTGACCAGGGCCGAAGCTATGTATTGCAATGGCTCGATCCTAAAATTGTCACCACCGGCTATGAGCGCATGTATCGAACAGTTCAGAATCACGGTCTCGGCACTCCCGAGGACACCCCACTGAGGAACAACGTCCATGGACGGTGAAAAACCAATTGTTGACAGCGGTGATGCTTTCTTCGATCTCGGTTCGTTCAGCAATCCGAACTACCGACCAGGACGTGGGTTCGTCGTCTGTACGCTTTGGTACTTTTGCAGCTTGCTGCTCTTTGAGAGCGGCTGGTTTCCGGTGACTCGCGTAAAGTCGTATCTGCTCCGGTGGTTCGGGTCCTCGATTGGCAAGGGACTGGTTATCAAGCCCCATGTCCGGATAAAATACCCCTGGCGGTTGACTCTTGGAGACCACTGCTGGATCGGTCAGAATGTCTGGATCGACAACATTGAAGATGTCACCATCGGCAGTCATGTATGTGTCTCGCAACTGGTGTATTTCTGCACTGGCAGCCATGATCACCGTTCACCGACGTTTGACCTCTTGGCCAAGCCGATCGTCGTACACAATGGAGCATGGATCGGTGCCCGGGCGACGCTACTGGGTGGTGTCGTGATCCACGCGAACGCTATCGCCGCCGCTGGGAGCGTCGTCGTCAAGAGCGTGTCGGCTGGCAAGATCGTCGGTGGCAATCCGGCCCAGGAAATCGGTACTCGCGTCGCAGCAGGAAATATGGGATGAACAAGTGTCACGATAGCCTCACCTTTGAGCAACTCGCTCAGGAATACAATTTCCTGAACATTTCCAACTATGCGCGGGTATTGACGAATCTTATTTTGTCAGAAATCGGCAAATGCGCCTCTCCTCCGCGCGTGTTGGATGTCGGCTGTGGCAAAGGGATCGGGCGAGATGTCGGATTGCAGCAGGAGATCACCGCCGTGAGTGGCGAGCTCTGGGGGATCGAACCCGACGATTCCGTCCCCGCCCCGCCAGGATTGTTCACCAACTACCAACATGCCTTGATGGAAACGGCCGAACTGCCCGCACGGCATTTCGATATCGTCTACTCCAGCATGGTCATGGAACATGTCGAGCAGCCGGGGGAATTCCTGACGGCTGTGAAGCGCTGCTTGAAACCGGGGGGCGCGCATTTGTTCTTAACGCCCAATGCCCACAGCCTTGTGCCCAAGCTTACCAAGTGGTGCCATCAGCTCAAGATCGATGAATTAGCGCTCCGCTTTGTTCGCCAGCCTGACATGATCGAAGAGTATCACTATCCCGTGCAATTCCGGTTCAATAGCCCCCGCGCGATCAACGGCTATGCCAAGCAATTGGGATTTCTGCCACCGGAATACGCCTACATCGAGGGAATTGGGTCCCGCTCGTATTTCCCAGGTCCGCTGCGATTGATTTACAGTTTGGTGAAGCTCAAGCGGAATACGATCAAGAATCCAGCCCGCCTGGCGACGATGATCTGCCGCATGCAGTTGCCTCGATAGACTTGGCTATTGAAGTTTCGGCCTCGCCGTGGCGAGTACAATTTACTTTCGCGTGTTCCCTGGTGCCGCGATTCAACGAATCGCAGGCCTGCGATTCGTTGAATCGCGGCTAAGTCGTAGGCCGGAACGAGTACCCGAGTTCCGGCTAAGCGGGTTTGCGACCCAGGGTAAGTCGCGCGATTACTGGCGTGATGAGCCGGCCTCCTGAGAGCAAATGCGTCGCGTGAGCTACTGCCGTGGTCAGGCCGGCGGCGATCCGGGCCTTGAATCCCAAGTGCGGCTGTCGGCGGGTTCCTGCCCAGGCGTGTCGCAGGTCATGGTAACCTGTGTTTGTGAACAAGCGTTCCATGCTCGCGCGGGTATAGTCATGCAGATGAACGGGTGCGCCAATGATGGCCCGATTGGACTCTCGAGAGCCGCGCAGCCGATGCCGAAGTAAGTTGGTCGTTGCCATCTGAGGCCAACGCAAACCCAAAAAGCCACCGGGGCGGAGCAATTGGAAGGCTCGCTCGCAGATTGCCAGCGGGTCGCGGACATGTTCGATGACGTTCATCATGATGATGCCATCGAAAGACTCCGGCTGCAATTCGGCGGTCTCGAAGATCGATTTCTGCAGCTGGGCACGATTTCCGAGCCGTTGTTGCGCAACGGCAAAGGCGGATTCATTGGGTTCGATGCCATGCAGCCGCCAGCCTGCGTAGGTGGCGAGCTGCATCGCCTCAGGTCCCGGCAGCAGCATGCAGAAGTTGAGCGCGTTCAAATAGCGCTTCT
>CALMBE010000113.1 GCA_937860165.1 uncultured Planctomycetaceae bacterium | reverse complement strand
CTCAAGCGGCTGATCGAGCGAGATCTGATCCGCCGCGTCAGCTACGAAGAGTACCGCAAAAAAGTGCAACAGGTTTACAGCGGCCCGCAGGGGGCGTTTCTGACCGCCGCGAGTATCTTGTCTCTGCATATCCCGCTCGGCGAGCGATTGATCCGCACCCGCCGGTTCGACCTGCGGGGAATGAAAACAGTACTTGATGTCGGCAGCGGCTCGGGACAAATCGCCAAGCATCTGCTCAAGTATGGCGACCCGCAGCTCGAAGTCATGTGTACCGACCTCTCGCGGCAAATGCTGCAGCGCGCTCGGTTCCGCTTAAAAAGTTCTCGGCCCGATTTTGTGGCTGCCGATCTGGCCCGTTTGCCGTTTGCCGATGAGTCGTTCGATGGCCTGACGTGCGGCTATGTGCTGGAACATCTCCCCGATGCCCGGGCGGGGCTAAGCGAGATGGCTCGCGTGCTGCGCAAAGGGGGCCGCATGTTGCTCCTGGCCACCGAAGACAGTTTTTCGGGTGCGTGGACAAGTCGCCTCTGGTACTGCCAAACTTTTAATCGCGTGGAACTCACACGGACCTGGGAAGAACTCGGCCTCGTGTGTCGCCAAGAACTGTGGTTCACGAAAATGCACAAAGCCATGCGCGCGGGCGGCATCTGCGTCGAACTCGAAAAACGGTAACACTTCCGCTTCTTCGCAGGTCGTAGGCCGGAACGAGTACCCGAGTTCCGGCAGTCCGACCAGCAGACTTAAACTCGCGACTCGAAACTCGCGCCTTTTTTCCTTGAATTGCCGGAACTGCGGAGTACCTTGTTCCGGCCTACTTGCTAGCACCGCCCGGGAAACTTAATCTCGCGTCGGCCCAAATGCCGATGCTCGAATAGAACGTTTTTCAAGTGCGTAATTCGTAGGCACGCCCGTTCATGGCATCGAGGGGGGGAACTATCGCCATGGTTCATGGAAAACATGCCGCAGCGCTCTTGCTACTGTTGGCCAGTGCTGGTTGCCGGATGTGTTGCAGTACTTCGGATTACGCTCCGCCGGTAATCAACGGGCCCTATTCGCATCTGAGCGGTCGAGCGGGGTCGATCCTGTCGGGTGAGTACACACCAACGGTCTACGCCACGCCTAACGAACTTCCTCAAGTAGAGAAGTTGCCGGCTGCTCTCCAGTAACCTCGGTGGATTCAGAATCACTGAGCGCCTCCGTCTGCGGAACCTTCCGATTGAATGCCGAGGGATCAAAGGGATCTTTTACCGCGGACAAAGTCGGTGTGCTACTGGGGATGACTTCCGCCGTGACGCTTTCAGTCGCGGGAACGGGAGTCACTGAGCCTCGCTGCGAAGCCAATTGTGTGACCCAGGCCCGTAGGATTTCCAATTGACGCGGAGTCAATGGCTTGGATGCGTTGCGATTCTCGCTGGCATGTTGCTTCTTTGCCAGGGCGAGTAATCGGCTTTCCTCTGGGTTGTCGAAATCGACCACGGCCAGGACCGATTCCATGTTGCGAAAGATGAGTGCAGGTTTTCCCGCCCCATCGGTTGCTCGCCGGTCGAGCTGCATGGCCTGCGCGGAATTCGGAAGATGGCATCCCGCGGTGGCACAAGAGTGCAGCAGGAGCGGCTGCACGCGTTTGATGAATTCCACACGGGCCCACTGGGGAATCTCTGCGTGCGACTCTGCAGAGGCCGGCGTAACCGGGATTAACTCCTGCTGGTCTGTGTGCTGCACCAGGTTGACGATGTCTAACTTCTTCGCCCCCACGTCTCGTGCTTGGGCAATTCGCCGAGCCATCGGGTCCACGAGGGAATGCTCAGAGTCGATGGCTCGAGCCGAGTGTAGTTCCCGCTCGGCGAAATCATAAAGGTGTTGCTGCAAACACCAACGGGCCAGTTCGAGGTGTGTGTCGACGGACTCCTCGCCGTGCCGGGCTCTGCGGCGCTCATAGGCTTCTTGCAGGTCGTGGCAAAAGAAGTCGACTTGCGTAGCCGCCACCCGCAGTTCACCCTTGGGAAGTAGCACATGGAAGTGCTCTCCCTGGCGGCTAATCATGCCTTCCAGGACGCTCCCATTGACGAGCACCAAGAGCCCTGGCTGAAGTGGAAGCTGCGCGGCTTCATCGGCAGACAAGCGAGGCACTAGTCCAAAGTAGAATCCCAGCGTCGCCGAAATCAATATCAGTGCGAGTCGAGAGCTGCTTGGAGTGGTGTGCATGATGTGGGAAGGCTAGGAAACCCAGCAATTCCGGTCAAGGGATTTTCAGTTTCTTGTACCTCGGAGGGGACCATCTGGCAGGGCTGGTTTTTCCCGGTTACACTGGGGGTTTGGGCAAGCGGGCTCATTCGGAAACAACCGTGGATGCAGGCAACTATCAGCGACGCCAGGTGATCTACACGGGACATGTCCAGGGGGTCGGCTTTCGCCACTCCACCAGCAGGATCGCCTCTCGGTATTCGGTGACAGGTTTTGTTCTGAACTTGCCCGATCGGAGTGTAGAACTGCTGGTTGAGGGGACCGATGAGGAGCTCACGGCGTTTTTGTCGGATGTCGATGCACGACTGTCACAGCACATAAGAAACACAGCCGTCGATCGCCGACCGGCCACCGGCGAGTTCCGCACATTTGAAATTCGTTATTACTAAGAAATCAAACTCCAGCCGCTCGCGGCTTAGCGCATTAAAGAAAACACCATGTCGAATCTAACAATCTGGTTGAAACCAATTTGGTTACTCTCACTGGGAACAACCGCAGGCTTGCTCGTGTTGCTAGTGATTTGGGGAATCCTATTCCTTGTCCATCGGCGCTTGGCGAGATCGATATCCGAAGCCGTCAGTGACGGTATCTTACTTCCGGTTACGTACTCACTGGCCGTGCTGGGGGGGTTGGCGTTGTTGGCAAGTCCAACCATGGAACCAGGCAGGGTCATCACATCTCTCGAGCGGCTATTCAAAGTTGGTACCGTCGAGGTTACAACCACTGTACCGGCCAACACCATTGACTATCCCCTCGAAGTGACTTTTCGAGCCGCAGAGCTTCAAAGCTATTCCCTGGAAAGCGAGCAGGACTTGGCGGTGAATCCGACTAAGGATTCTGGTCTTGCCGATCCGCTGCTGCTCGTCAAGGGAAGCCAGCTTTATCAATGGACCCCCGGGAGCAACTTGGCCCGCGGATTTGAAGAAGATGTCGAGTCACTTTATCTCACCAACGAGAGTGACCTGCCCAGCGCGGTCACGGCTATTTTCAAAAGTGATGTTGAAATGTCCGAAGTTCACTACCTGCCGATTGCGGCAGGTAGTGTCATCGTGCTGTACTTGGGCTATTTGTTGGTTACCCTCTTTGCTCGTCGTGCCTCGATTATTGCTGCGGCAACGGCCAAGGAAGCCATTTCGCAACCCTTGTACTTGTTGTTGATTTTGGTTGGTGTCGCAGCGTTGGTCCTTTACATCTACGTCCCATACAACACCTTTGGCGAAGACGTAAAAATGCTCAAAACTTCGGGCATGACCACGATCAAAGTCTTGGCCATCATCATTGCGCTCTGGACGGCCAGCGTCTCGGTAGCCGACGAAATTGAAGGCCGTACCGCCCTGACGGTCCTATCGAAGCCGGTCAGTCGTCGACAATTTATTCTCGGCAAATTCCTGGGAATTGTCTGGCCGATACTGCTGATGTTTCTGATTTTGGGGGCCTTCTTTTTGCTGACCGTCAGTTACAAGGTGGTCTACGATGCGCGGGAGTCTGCCAAGGCCACACCCCTCTGGGAAGAATGTTTTGTCGAGGTGGTGCGGATCCTGCCGGGGCTCGTGCTGGCGTTTTTTGAAGCCGTGGTGATGGCCGCGATTAGCGTGGCAATTTCGACGCGACTCCCCATGCTGCCCAACCTGGTCATTTGCGGATCGATTTATGTCCTGGGGCACTTGGTCCCCCTGATCGTGAAATCTTCGGTGGGCGAGATTGTATTCGTCAAGTTTATCGGACGTTTGATCTCAATCGTGCTGCCCGTATTGGATCACTACGAAATCGAAGGGGCCATCGCTGGCGCGTCGTCCGTGCCGACCGAGTATTTGCTGATGGCAGCGCTCTACAGTCTGCTCTATTGCGGAGCGGCCATGCTGTTGGCACTCTTATTCTTCGAAGACCGAGACTTGGCTTAGCACCCGCGAATGCCACTGGCGTAGGCCGGAACAAGGTACTCCGCAGTTCCGGCAGCTTAATATGGTAGGCGCGAGATTCGAGTTAGGAGTTTTGAGAAAAGAGGGGAAAAGAAATTAACTCGCGCCTCGCAACGCGAAACTCGCGCCTTTTTCAACAACATGCCGGAACTGCGGGGTACCTTGTTCCGGCCTACCAGCTACCCTCCCCCTTTTATAACCGCTGGATAATCCGATCATATTCGGCATGAGACCCGACCCAGAACCATATCGGCCCATCCTCGCCATCCACCGCAAGTGCTCGATACCCAATTCCCACACGCACAGACCATAGACGCCCCACACGCTTGAAGTGCAATGATGGGTGACGGAAGTCTGTCCGCAGCAATGCATAGTTGGCGTCGGCCACGCGCTGAACGTCCTCCGGCAGTTTCTGGTAACAAGCCCAGAAGTCGGCAGTCGTGTGGTGTGTCATAGAGGTCGGGTTCGCCCGGCTTGGTGTTCAGCCAGCGCACGTTCGGCCAATGCGTCGAGTCTGCCCGCGCGCTCGTCCTGTTCGATCTGGGCGTCCCACTCCGCTGCGGCACGTTCATCGAGCCACGCCCGAATTTGCGCTATTTGCTCCGGCGGCAGTTCAGCAATGGCCGTGGTAATCGCCTCGACGGTACTCATGGATGGTCCTCAGTGGGTAGGATATTTCCTTTTTCATTATAGCATGTCCTCGGGCATGTAAGAACCTCGCGAGGGCTGCCGGCTGTCCAGCAAATTATATGAATATGGTTCGATCCAGATCGGATCAACCTGCTTTGCGGCGGATGATGACCGTGTCTTCCGCGGACCACGGGTCGGGGACTTCCAGCACGGTGTCGTGATGGGGCATGGCGTAGGGACCCCGCCGGTTACTGGAATTGCCGTCCCACCGGTGGGCTTCAACTTGCTCCAGAATCTTTTCAGCCAGCAGCATTGCTGCATTGGCATCCGCGCCCGTGACTTGGGGCTCGGTGCTGGTGCGAATCGCGTGGATAAAGTCCAACTGCTCTTGCTCCATGGCGTTCGCCTCGCTGACAGGCAACTCGCTTTTCCTCAGCACTTGCTCAAAAAAGTTATCCCGGTACTTCGCTTTTTGATCTTCGCCAAGCGAATCGGTATCAAAGGTTCGCGCACGGACTTCGGAACTCGGCTCCACCACAGTCACCCGGCGCGCTGCTAAATCTAAATTCGCGTGGCACTGGTCAGTGAACACTTGCAGCGAGCGTACCGACTCGTAGCTGACGCGCGAAGCCGTTAAGTTAGCGACGCACCCCGAGGCAAACTGGAGTCGCGCGTCCACGATATCCTCGTGGCCTCCGAGTACGGAGATCCCCACTGCTTCCACACGGACAACCGGTGACTTGACCAGGTTGAGCACAAGATCCAGGTCGTGGATCATCAGGTCGAGGACCACTCCGATATCGGTCGATCGAAAGGTGAATCCACTCATGCGGCGCGCGGTGATGTATTTTGGATCCGAGAGTCGGTCTCGAACTGTTATGAATGCTGGATTAAATCGCTCGATGTGGCCGACCTGCAATACAAGTTGTTGCTTGTCGGCTAATTGAACCAATTCTTCCGCTTGGGAAGCGTTGCAGCAAACTGGTTTTTCGACCAGGACATGTATTCCACTGAGAAACAACTCGTGCGCGATGCGGTAGTGGGAAGTGGTTGGCGTGGCGAGAATTACCGCATCGGCCAGCCCGATCAGGTCACGATGGTCGGCCAGCGGTTTGACTCCCAGTTCGACAGCCAGCTTTTCGCGAGCTTCTTGCTTCGAGTCGACAACCGCTACCAAGCGAGCGTCGGCAAGCCCAGCCGCCACCCGGGCATGAAACCGCCCCAAGTGCCCGGCCCCCACAATCGCAAGTCGCACTTTACTCACGCGGCATTCCTCATTTCTCGTCCCCGACCGTGCTTTCCTTCTTGCTGTTGCTCGAGGAAATTTACCAGGTACAAGACCTCAGGAGTTTCTTGATCGTTCGACCGCAAAATTTCACGCGCGTGACTGAGCCCGACCTTCGAGCGGTAAAGCAAGCGATGCGCGGCAGCCAAACTGTCGATGGCCCGAGGACTAAAATTGCGTCTCTTGAGGGCCACGATGTTGATACACCGGGGATGGGCGGCGATCCCTTCGGCGAGCATGTAAGGGGGGACATCGTGCAGGGCGCGACTCAGGCCAGCCAAGAAACTGTAGCTGCCAATCGTCACAAAATGATGCACGGCACAACCACCCGAGAGCGCCGCAAAGTCCTGAATATGAACATGTCCGGCGAGGAGCGTGCCGTTGGCGATGACAATGTTGCTTCCCAGTTTGCAGTCATGGGCGACATGGACATTTCCCATCAAGAAATTGTCGTTGCCTATTACTGTGATGCCATCCTCTTTCGAGGTGCCGCGGTTGACAGTTACCCCTTCACGGAGAATGTTGCCGTCGCCGATAATGACCGAAGTTTCCGTCCCATCGTAGCTGATATCTTGGGGTTCCGCCCCGAGCACGACATTGGGATAGATTGTGTTGTTTCGTCCGAGAGTCACGTTGCCCATGATGGTCACATGGCTGAGCAAGCGCGAGCCGCTACCTATTTTTGCTCCCGGACCAATCGTGCAGAAAGGACCAATTTCGACTTCGGGGTCGATTTGGGCTCTGGGATCGATCCAGGCGTTTGCTGCGATGCTGGTTGCCATGGGATTCTCTCGAAACACCTCGGTTAGGAAACTGTAACTCAGGTCGGACCAGTTCAGGCACTCTTCCTGAGCCCAGTGGTAGTAAATCGTGTCACAAGTTCATTGGCAAACGCCGAATTCAGGCGATGCCCGCTGCGAAAGGCCGTGATTTGCCCCACGATTTCGCAACCCGTCAGGGCCAGGTCCCCGATCACATCGAGTGCTTTGTGGCGAGCACACTCGTTGTCAAACCGTAGTCGGTTTTGCAACGGTCCGTTCTCACCCAATATCAGCAAGTCTTGGGACCGTACCCGGGTTCCCTTTCCATTGCGAATCATTTCTTGAGCTTCGCGCTCGAGCACAAAAGTTCGACAGGGGGCCAGTTCGTCCCGAAAAACTTGGGGAGTGACTTCAAAACTCGCTATTTGATGTCCGATGACCGAGTCGCTCGGGTAGTGGACCGTGTATTCGACCGAGTAGGTGCCTTGCAGCGAGGGAACCGCCTCGATCCAAGTATCACCTTCTGCCAGTCGCACGTGCTCCGTGATTTCCAAACGCTTGGCAGGGGCCGACTGCTCGACAATTCCTACCGAGTCCAAAGCCGCGACAAAAGCCATCGCGGAACCATCGCACCCCGGGGCCTCGCTTTGGTCGATGCCCACTTCGCAGTTGTCGACGTGCAGTCCAGCGAGGGCAGCCAAAATGTGCTCGACCATATCCACCTGAGCGCTGCCCATTCTCAAACAGGTCCGCCGGGGGACTTCGATCCGATTCTCAAAGCGGGCAGGAATTCGACCTGCCGACTTCAAATCATCTCGCACAAACGTAATCCCGCTGTTGGGAGGCGCGGGACGGAATTCGACGCGCACATCTTTCCCGCTCCAGTAGCCGTATCCAAAGACGGCCACTGGTTGGACAATCGTGCGTTGGCGGCGAACAACATTCATGGCAAGCACACTTACTAACTCAAGACATCAGAAACCTTGCCGAGCGTTCTTCGCAGGTGCGACGAGCGCCGGGTGAAACGGAAATTCCTAGCGGGTTTGAAGCCCAACTGGCTGTACATTTCGATTGGCAGTCGAAGCGGCTGGAGTCCCTCCCCGATTGAGTAACGCCAATACATCGGGGGTGATGTCGACGTTGTTCTGAAAAACAACCGGTTTGTTGATCGCTCGTAGGATGTCTTCTCGATTGTTCGGATCGATGTTGTCACCGTTGAAGCGCAAGACCATGCCGATGTTGTGTTGCTGGGCGTAGTATTGGACCGCGTTGCTGACTTCGGTATAGGTTTGGTAGTAAACGTGGGCTTCCTTTTCGAGGAAGTCACGACGAATTTTCGCGGCCTTGAGTTGGAATTCGGCCTTGGATCGGGCGACTTCCTCGTCGATTTGCTTGAATTCCGGCGAACCAGGATTGTATTGCTCGCGCATCCGCTCTTTCTCGGCGACCGCATCGCGTTCGGTCTTGAGCTGACCGTCGGCCGCTTCCATCTCGGTTTTCATGCCTTCCATCTGTGCATTGAACTGCTGATAGTTCTTGAAGATGTAGGTGACGTCGACCACGCCGTAGCCGTAGCGAGCAGAATTCGCGCTGGGTCCAGCCGCCTCTTGGGCGACAACTTGGCCTGCTAAGGAAGCAAGTCCGAAACTAACAACAGAAAATAGGTGCAGGGCTCTCACTTCAGCACTCCTTGCTGGAAAGGGTCATCCTTGACCGACAGTGGTGGTAGCCGCCCGGGGCGTGCGTCGCCCCTTCAGGCGGGGTGGGCGGTTGCTTAATTGCGGGGCGTATTGTGCCGAGAACCCGCAGAGGCGTAAAGAGCATTTCCGGGACGGGGCTGTTTCGTGAAAACCCGCCGATTTCGCCGGTTTTGGGGGCTCCCACTTGGCAATTTGCTAGCGGAAAATCGGTAGTGGTTCACT
>CALMBE010000112.1 GCA_937860165.1 uncultured Planctomycetaceae bacterium | reverse complement strand
GAAATCTAGTAGCAGCGAGGTACAACGGTCGCCACCAATGCGAAGGTGGCTGCTTGCGCGTCGTGGCATTCACCGCCCTACCGCGAACGGGCCAGACACTGCTCAGCGCTGGCCAGACCACGAGCAACGAAAACATGATCAGTGCCATGGACACCGCTGCAAAGAAGCCAAACTTGCGGACCGGCACCAACTCACTCATGAGTAGCGATCCCAGCCCGAAGGCCGTCGTCAGCTCCGACAGCACGCACGGCAGCCAGCCTCGGCGGAGTGCCAGCGCGATGGCCGCCTGGTTGTTTCCTAATTCGGCGACCGCATCGGCGTGGTAGTTTGTAAAGTGCATTGCCCCACAGACGGTGAGGACAAACACCAAGGCGGGCATCAACAGGAGAACCGCGTCCATGTTCGTGCCGCTGAGGTAGACCAGCGACAGGCTTGCGCTCCAGGCGACAACCGCAGTGATCATGACTATCGTCACCAGTCGCATCGACTTGAGGAAAAACCAGGCGACAACCAGTCCCAGCAGTGCCGAGCCGATGGTCATCTCGCCAATCCACGCGATGCTGGCATCGTCGATGGCAACCGCGTTGGCCGTCGGCCCGCCGAGATGAACGTCCCGCCAGGGCACGCCACTGGATTCAAGCACGTCGCGGACGAACTGCAGCGCCTCGGTCCGATGCATTGCGCCGATCTCGGAGATGAGCGCCAGCGCGCAAGTGGTCTGGCCATCGGGACCGACCAGCCAACCACGCATCCGCTCTATGGCCTCGTCGGGCGAAAGCCTCAAGGGATCGGCGGTCATCTCGGCAAGAGTTTCTCGGCCTGTGAATACCCTGCGGAACAACTGCACTTGCTCTCCGGTTGGCGCTTTCACGGGCTTAACCAGTTCGAGAGCCACCAGGTCCTGCCGGTCGTCGTCCAAGGTACAGCCTTCCCAGCTGATTATGAGGATTTCATCGCTGCCAAACCTGCCGATGAAGTCGAACAATCTCTGGGTCTCCGTAAAACTCGGCGGGAGCCAATCGAGAACGTTGTTCGTGTTCGACAGGAATGCGCCGATCGCGCCGTACAAGAGCGCAGGGAGCAGGCACAACACACTCCAGCAAATGTGCCGACCGTATCGGATTGGGAAGGGTACTTTTTCCACGGGGACGACTCGCAAGGGGCGAAGCTTTCTTTACATGGTGTTGCTGACGTCGACGGCGACGAACTCGCGTTTCTTATCCTGGACAATTCGGCTGACAACCGCCGTGGGGTCGTGGTTCCACAGCATCCACCACTGGCCTTCGGCCGCCTCGGCCAGCAGGCGAGGCTTGTTGCGACGGGTATCCAGGGGAAAAACGTCGTAAGACAAATGCCACATGCGGCGCAGGTGGTAGGTCGAGGGACAGATGTCTCCGGGATAGCAAGCGGTCTGGCCATTTGAATGAAACAGAAAACTGAGGTGGCCTTCAGTGTGTCCGCCAGTCATGCGCGAAGTAAGACCTGGAACGACTTCCTCGCCATCCTCCAGCAGCCGCAACCGTGTGAGCTCTCGCAGCGAGAGCACTTCCTGGCTGGGGTAGGCGGTAGCCAATTCTGGTAATTGGCTAGAAGCTGCCACCCATTCGATCCGGCTGACAGAGTGCTGGGCGTTTGGAAACGTGAGGGCTAGCCGCTGAGCTGCGTCCTGACGTGTCGCCCCGCCGACGTGATCGAAGTGCAAGTGACTGAACACGACATGGTCCACCTCGCTCGGTGCCACTCCCAGACGCGATAAGCTTTCCACGAGTGGCTCGCCGGGCTCCATGTCGTAGAACTTGCGATCGAGCAGGGCGTATTTACCGCCATAGCCCGTGTCGATCAGCACTGTGTGTCTGCCATCGCGGGCCAGCACGCAGTGGTTGGCGCAGAGGATGCGGTTCTGCGGGTCGGGCGTGGCGACGTGCTTCCAAATATGTTTGGGCACCACACCAAACATCACGCCTCCGTCGAGTCGAAACCATCCGCCGTTCACCGTGTCGAGTTGCCAATTGCCCAGGTGCATGCTCATGATTAAGAAAGTCCGAGGGGACGCCCTCGTAGGACTAGATCTCCCTCACGACGGCGCGGCGGACAAGCTTCCCGCTTGCGGTTCGCTCCAGGGTAGTAACGAACTCCACCTCCTGCGGCACTTTGAAATGGGCCAGTCGCTTCGCGCAAAATTGGCGAAGTTCCGCCGGCGAGGGCAATTGTTTCGCTTCGGCGCGGGAGACCACTTGAGCACAAGCGAACTCGCGGGCATTGCCTTGCCGAGCGGCGAATACGACGGCCTCCTCGATGGCCGGGTGGGAGGTGAGCACCTCTTCCACCTCGCGGGGAAAGAATTTCATACCACCGATGTTAATCATTTCGTTGGCTCGCCCGCGGATATAAAGCGAGCCGTCTTCGTCAATTTCGCCGAGGTCACCTGTATGAAACCAGCCGTCTTGCATAATCTCTGCCCGGGTTTGCCACGGATCGTAGTAGGCATCCAATAATCCTTTGCCGCAGAAGCCGATGCTGCCCAAGTTGCCTGGTGCATTGCGGTCGAAGAGACGGACCTCGAAACCAGGGAGCGGCTGGCCGACCGAATCTATCTTTTCGGCTGCGTGGCGAAGATTGATGCAGGGCAGACCGATCTCGATGATGCCATAGGCCTGGGTGAGCGGCACGCGAAAGCGTTCCAGAAAGGCCTGGGCCGTGTCGACCGAAAGCGCAGTGGCCGTCGAAATCGCCAACCGCAAACTTCCGATTTGTCGGCCTGAGCGATCGCGGGCCATGAGCTCATAGTGCGCAGGCCCACCGTAAATGATGGTAGCGCCTTGGTCGGCTGCGTCTTCGATGACGGCCCGGCCCAGGTCGATTCCGCGCTTGTGCAGGATGATCGTTGTGCCGAAGGTGAGATAGGCGACAATCGATACCGCAAAGTGGTAGGCCATCGACAACAGCCACACGACGCGGTCTTCCGGCGTGAGTCGCAGTCCAGCATTGGCGGCGTGAATGCGGTCGAAGATTGTCTCGTGTGACAAAACGATGCCTTTGGCTGTGCCCGTCGTGCCAGAGCTGAAGCGAATGAACGCGGCATTGACTTGGTCAAAGCCAGCAGGATGCTCGCGAGCTGGCATCAGGTGAATGACGCGGCAGGAGCCGACGCGGACGTCTTCTTTGACTTCCATGCCACTGAGGAATGAAACCGAGCGGTCGTTGGAAATGACTGCGGCGATGGCGATCCGCTGACAAACCTGTCGCTTCTCGCGGGGTGCAAGTTCCAATGGAATCGGCACGACGCAAGCGTTGAGTTTCCACAGGGCGTAAGTTGTGACGATGTAGTTCAGCCCGCTGGCAATAGGAAGTCCGACACACACACCCGGTCCGATACCCGCGTCTTGCAGACGCTTGGCCAGCGAGTCGATCCGCTCGACCAACTGCGAGTAAGTAACTTGAAGATGCTTCTCGCAGTCGCAGACTGCAACCTGGGCAGGCTGGCGCTGGGCGGTGGCATTCAAGATATTGTAGAGGTTGGTCATCGTAGGTGTATCTAATCAGAGTGTTCGCTCTAAGTGCTATAGTAACATGCCGGGCAGGCGAAATCTGCCTTCTCGCCCCAGGGGTCAGGGCCGATCAATTATTCATTTTGGGGTGCCATGCTCACACTGGTACTCCGGCGTGAGCATGTGAATAGTCGAGAAAACATGGCCACAGCGGAGTACCGCCGTGGCCATGGCACCCTCATTTTGAGAAAACTGATCGGCCCTGCCCCAGGGGTGGTTCCGAATCCGCCAGTAGTTCAAGTCTCGGAGAGGGATTGGAGGGGCAGGCCAGCGGCCACACTGCCGACCGCTTCGCCCATGGCCCAGCATTGGCCGACGACACGCGCGGAAGATTGCGCTTTATGGTCGGCGGAGAGGCATTTGCCTGCAGCCCAGACATTCGCAAGACCCCGAACTTTCAGGGCCCGGAGGGGAATCTCGTAATGCTCACCCGCAGGGAGATACTCCAGTTCCAGGCCCTCGAGGGGATGCCAGTATTCGATCGGCCAACAGCACCGGCAAGTCGCGTCATCGAAACGGCGGCAAGCGCGGACGTCCGCTTCGGTGAGATAGTACTCGCCGCGTATCCGCCCACCATCGCGGACTCCCAACGAACCGGTTGCAGTGAGTCGTGCGGCGCTGAACTCGGGCCACTCGTGCAGCAGAGCGATCACTTGTCGCTGGATGTCCTGAGTAATTCGGGCTAGCTCTGCCAACTGCATCGGATTTCGCCAATCACTGGGCATCGGCACAAACAGTTTCACGAAGATTTCGTCGTCGTACGCCCCCTGGTCTAACCAGGCGTGTTCACACGAAGCGGGCAGTTTCCCCTGTCGGGCCGCGCTGCGGAGTTTTTCCACGAGCGTGATGTTCTTGGGAAAGCCGAGGGTACCCGGACGCACGCCGCGGAGCCGGAAAATCAGTCCACCCGCGGCACGTTGGTCGTCGTCGTAGACACAGCGGGGATCGATCAACCGTACGACCTCGGCCGTGCCCGTGGCGTCGACGAGAGCCGTCGGCCGCAGCGTCACGGTGGAAGTCCCACACTCCGCTGCACACTGGACGACGCGGTCGCCATCCACGGTGATCTCCGCAAGGC
>CALMBE010000111.1 GCA_937860165.1 uncultured Planctomycetaceae bacterium | reverse complement strand
GTACTCCGCTGTGGCCATGTTTTCTCGACCATTCACATGCCCACGCCGGAGTACCTGCGTGAGCATGTCACCCCAAATTGAAAAACTGATCGGCCCCGATAATCGTCGAACCTCCATTGAACCTTTGCCCGTGGTGCATTAAATTGCATTGGCACCTGGTGGCATGCAGCAGCTATGCCAGTCTTTGGGCCGATTTCTGCTCGGCATTTTCCAACTTGATTTATCGCAAGGGGTTCTGCTGCAAACCTAGCTCACCAGAAAATTCGTGAATGGCATCCCCGATCAAGTTCTCCGAACAGCTTCAAGCGTTCTGCGAAATCGCAGCGCGACTGGCTAAACTTGAAGACGCCGAGGCCTTGCTGTTCTTGCTCGAAGGGCCACTCGATTGGGCCAAGCTCCGCGAGGCGACCGAAAAGCTCCATGTGGTCTTGGCAACCGACAAGGCAAACTACCTCGCCGAGGCCGAGGAATTCGGCTTCGATACCGTCGAGCTTAACATCCCCGATAGCCCGGTTTACGAACGCCTGACGCAGGCCTTGTTGGAAAGCGTCGCCGACGACTTGCTGGCACCCGGGGCCTGTGTGATCGCCCTCTACAGTGGTTTCGAGGCCGGGACGATCGACTCGGTTAGCGTCATTCGGCTCGATGAACATCTCGGCCGCTTGACCGTGCACGATCTGCGACAACTTGAGACCTTGGTGCCGCTCGATACGCTCAAGACCACCGTCGATCTGGCTGTCGATATCGGTCGGGAAGGCCGCGAGGGGAAACCCGTCGGCACGCTCTTTGTCGTGGGAGATCATCGCAAGGTGCTCAAACATTGCCACCCCTTAGGATTCGATCCTGTTCGCGGATACAGTGTCGAAGAGCGTCGCCTGGAAGACTCCAAAGTCCGGGAATCGGTTAAGGAAATCGCCCAACTGGATGGGGCCTTCGTGGTCTCCTCCGAAGGAATCATCATCGGGGCCTGTCAATATATTTCGGCCCCCGCCGCCGAGATCACCCTCAGCAAGGGACTCGGTGCCAGGCACTGGGCGGCAGCCGCCATCAGTCGGGCAACCGGTGCCGTCGCAATCACCGTCAGCGAGTCCAATGGCACGGTCCGCCTCTTCCAGAACGGCGAAGTGATGCTGCGTATCGAACCCTTCCGTCGAGCCATGAAATGGAAGGATTTCGAATACGACCCCCCCGGTTCGAGTGATTGAGCCGGATCGCTTTGTGACGATTCTAGCGATTGCCAACTCAATTCTGCTTCTGTCGGCACGAATTTCTGGTTCATCCGCCCCGTTCCTCTGCGGAACTGCTACGGCAGTCACTTCTCGCTTGCCGGTAACCTACGTTTGAGTTGATTACCCTTAACGGGCGAGCGGTGGGTGTTAACCCACTGCAGTGAACCCACTGCAAACAATTGCAGGGGACTTACATCCCCCGCTCGCCAGAACACCTCGAAACCAAATCCCCCTTCACTGAAAAGTAAACAATGACGACAAGCATATTACCCATGGCCGAGGGTGGCATTCTTGAGTCCTTGCTCAACGACGACGCTTATCGTCCCCCCGAACCTAAGACTCTCGAAGACACGGGGATTAGTCCCGTGTTGATCGAGGCACTCATGCTCAAGCATGTGCTCCAAGTGGGTTCTATCACTGGTCGTGACTTGGCCAAGAGAATGTGCCTCTCGTTTTCCTTACTCGAAGACTTGTTGACCGCACTCCGCTCGCGCCAACTGCTGGTACACAAGGGAACCGCGGGGCCGGGTGACTTTTTCTATACGCTGACGGAACTTGGTGCCGAACAGGCCCGGGCAACCATGCGGTCCTGCGCCTATGTTGGGCCCGTGCCGGTCCCCTTGGAAGATTATATTCTGTCCGTCGATGCCCAAACAATTCGCGCCGAACCGGTGTTGAAGCGGCAGCTCGAGGCGGCATTCGCCGACATCTCTGTGCCAACGGAGATGTTGGAATTGCTCGGCCCGGCTATCAATTCCGGGGCGGGGCTCTTTCTGTACGGGGCTCCCGGCAACGGCAAGACTTTGATTGCCCGCAGAATCACGAAATGCTTTGGCCAACCGATTTGGATTCCGCGCTGCATCTGCGAGGATGGTCTGTTTATCAAGCTGTATGATTCCGCCTTCCATGAGCCCGTGACGAATTCCGAGCAGGGCTTCTTAAAATCCAGCTCGGGGGACCCCCGGTGGATCAAGATTCGTCGTCCCACGGTTGTCGTCGGAGGCGAGCTCACCATGGACAGCCTGGAAGTGCATCACGATCCCATCTTGAACGTCAGCGAAGCCTCGCTCCAGATGAAGAGCAACTGTGGTTGCTTGCTAATCGACGACTTCGGCAGGCAGCGTGTCGAGCCCGCCGCATTGCTGAATCGCTGGATCGTGCCACTCGAGAATCGCCAAGATTTTCTCACCTTGGCCACCGGGAAAAAAATCCAGGTACCCTTCGAGCAATTGATCATATTTTCGACCAATCTCGATCCCAACGATCTGGCAGACGACGCCTTCCTCCGCAGAATTCCCTACAAGATCGAAGTGGGGGATCCATCGGTTGAAGAGTTTCGCGGGTTGTTCGAGATTTTTTGTCGCAGTGTGGGATGCCCCTACAGCCCCCAGGCAGTCGACTACCTGCTCGACGTTCACTACCGACCTTTCCGACGCCCACTCCGCCGCTGCCAGGCACGAGACTTGCTCACCCAGATTAAAAACTACTGCTGTTACAACGGAATCCCCGTCCAGTTGCGACCCGATCTGTTGGATCGAGTCGTGAAAAGTTATTTTACCGCCGTCTCGGGCAAGTAGCACCGCCACCCCGTTAACACCAAACACGAGTCTCACCCGTGAGTCCACAAGTTCTCGAAGACACGAGCAACCTCCAAGTACCCGGCTATAAGCTTGTACGCCGGCTGGGAGCAGGGGGTTATGGCGAAGTTTGGCTCGCCGAGGCTCCCGGGGGACTCACCAAGGCGGTGAAAATCGTCTTTGGATATCACAATGAAAAACGAGCCGAACGCGAGCTCCATTCGTTGGAAAAAATCAAAACGGTGCGCCATCCGTTTCTGCTCTCGCTCGAACGCATCGAGATCGTCGACAATCGCTTGGTGATCGTCACCGAGTTGGCCGACGGCAGTTTGAAGGATCGCTTTGTCGAATGCCGCCACAATGGACTGCCGGGGATTCCCCGCGATCAATTACTCGGCTTTTTGAGCGACACCGCCGACGCACTCGATTTCTTGACCGGACGGCATGGCCTCCAGCACCTGGATATCAAACCCGAAAACTTGTTGTTGGTCGGAAACCACGTTAAGGTTGCCGACTTTGGCTTGGTCAAAGAAATCGCCAACCGCGATCTTTCGCTCGTCGGAGGGTTGACCCCCACCTATTCGGCACCCGAAGTCTTCCAAGGGGCCCCCAGCGTTCACAGCGACCAGTACAGCCTGGCAGTGTTGTATCAAGAAATGGTCAGTGGCGGATTGCCATTCCCAGGAATTTCCGCAGCCGAGCTCACCTTGCAGCATGTGCACGACAATCCCGACCTGTCATCGCTGCCTAGTGGCGAACGCTACGTCGTTGCCCGGGCCCTGGCCAAGGATCCCGAGCGACGCTATGCCAATTGCAGTGCGTTCCTGAAAGCTCTCCTGGATGTGGACACGAAATGCCTCACACCCATTTCGAGCCCCGTCGCGCAAACTAAGAATACTCCACCCGATGAGCGAAGTTTTGGGGCCACCGAAGCCGCCCCACTTCGACCCGTCTCGCCAACTCTGTTTTTTGACAACGACGACGATTCTGCCCTAGAAAATTCTTCGCTGCTGCTCGAAGTTCCCGTCTGCCAGCCCTCGCAGGCCCCCGCGATTCCCCCCCTGGATTTGACTGAAGAGGGATTCCGCCCCGCGCCTGTCTTAGTCATCGGTGTCGGCGGAACTGCCGGAGTGGTGCTGCAACAATTTCGCAGTCGCCTCGAAAAACGACTCGGAAATACGGGACGAATCCCGGGGATCCAATTCCTGTTGATCGATACCGACAAACGTGCATTATCCAAGCTGACCCAAGAAGGCGAAATTCAGTCCTTCAACCCCGAGGAAACCCTCGCACTAACTTTGAGAAAGCCTCAAGAGTATCGAGACAACTCGGCACACCTCTTCCGCTGGCTAAGTCGCCGGTGGTTGTACAACATTCCCAAGTCGCTCTTGACCGAGGGCCTGCGACCCTTGGGCAGGTTGGCACTGATAGACAACTCGAGACGAACCTTGCAGCGAATCCGACTGGCCTTGTCAAGCGCGATTGATTCCGAATCAATCCCCCGAACCAGCGAGATCACAGGAATTCCCTTCCGCAGCAACGCGGTCCGCGTCTATCTGGTCGCCTCGGTGTCGGGAGGCACCGGCAGCGGCATGTCGCTGGACCTCGGTTACTGGGTCCGAGCATTGCTCGCCAGAATGGGGGTCTCCGAGACTTGTATCAGCGGCTTGTTTCTCCACAGCACGGGTCGTGAACAACGCTATCGCGACCTCGCCAAGGTGAACGCCCATGCCTGGCTCGCCGAATATAACCATTTTCTTCGGCCAGACGGCTTTTACCCCGGCGACGAATCCAGTGGTCTACCTCCTTTTGAACCGGGCCAGATGGCCTTCGACCACGCCTATTTTGTTGAATTGGGCAATGCCCTCGAAGAATCCGAACTCACCGAGGCTGCCGAATCGGTCGCCGAAATGTTGTACTTGGAAACGCTCACGCCGGCCCAACAGTTTTTCGATCAATGCCGCGAGACGACCCGCGCGGCAAATTCCCCAGCGGCCTCGTTGCGGACTTTTGGTCTGCATCGCAGTTCCACACTTTCTAAGCAACATTTGAACCTCTTGGCGGACGAACTTAGTTACCGAATCATTCTAAGTTGGACCGGCAAAGCGAATCATGTTGCCGATGGCAAACATTCCGTCCCTGCCTCCAGCCCAAGTTCCGCAGCCAACTCGGATACCAACCATCTGATCTGCGGCACGATGCAACTCATTTCGCAACTGCAAATCAGTGTCGAAGGACTTGCTGCCAGTACCCGCAATCTCGTCGAGAGCCAATTCGGCAAACAGGCCGAAGGGGTTCTGAGAAATCTGCTCCAAGATTTAACTTCGACCGGTCGGGGGGCCTCCTTGCGAGAAGTCGTCGAGTTGGTCAATCGAATGTTCGAAGCGCCCGAAGGTACTCCCAATCAGCCGGGCGAGTTTGTCCTGCAACGCCCTCTGAATTCGGTGATTCGACCGTTGGTGATGAAGCTCTCGACTGCGATCGAAAAATGGGTCTTGGGTCGACTGAACCAACCCGACGAACGCCTGGAAGGCGCGGTTCGGAGCGTCGATTGGTTCGCCAAGCATTTTGAACGTGTGATCCTCGAATCCCGGAACTTGCAGCAGTGTTTGCAGCAGCAACTTTCTCAAGTCGTTGCCGAGATTCTTTCAAACCCCGAAGCCCCGACTACAGAGCTCTCGCCAAAAGAGCTATTTGCTCGTGCCGTGAGTTACTATCGACTGAAACTCGATTTCAGCGCCTTGCGGGCCACGCAACTGCTGTCCGACAAATTCCAATCCGAACTGAAAGGGACCCGCGAATCGCTGGTGGAATTCGGCCGGCATCTGCGGAATCTCGCGGCTCGCAACGCGGACGAAAACTTCTCGAACTCCTTGGGCGAGTTTGCCACCTCCCACGAATCGGGGGGAGTCGCCCGGATGCTGCGCGAACAATTTGCCGAACTCGCCCGAGACGTCGATGAACGCTTTCAGGCAGAATTCGTCAATTCACGCGGGGGACTCTTTGAAGCGATGATGGGCAACAACCGAGCCATCAACGAATTACTCGCCACGTTGAAACGGCTTTGCGTGGGAAGTCTGGAAACCCAAGGCAGCAGACTTACCATCCGAGCCCCGACTCGACAAGCCCAACCGCTGAGCCTCCCACCGCGGGTTGCGGCCTCGCCGCGGCGGCACAACCGAATTTGCTGGCGCTGGGAGGGGTAGGAAACACTTTAGTGGTATTGCCTGCCGAGGCACTCTCGAGCGACGAAGTTGTCCGCCACCGTGGGCGACTTGGGAGTGAAGTTTCGCTACTGTCCTGGGAATCCAGTGAAACCATCGCCTGCTGCGAAGTTGGTGATTTGCCACTTGTGAATGTCGCTCTCCAGGTCATCGATGCCCGCCGCGATTTCCAAGAATACGCCGAACGAGTTCACACCCGCAATGATATCCCTTGGCAAGCCCTGGCTTGCGCGCCACCCACGGTGGAGCACTCCGATACTTTCACTTCCACAATGGTTATGGAATAGGGTCGTCACCAACGATTCAGTATATGATCGACATATTACCAGGCTTACGAACCTCCACTTGGTCGCTCAGTGGTCAACTCAGTAAGGACGAACCGGTACGCAGGGTGCGACTCGAACGCAACTCGATGCGCGTGGGTCGCAAGACTGGCAACGATCTGTTGATCCCCTGCCCTTCGGTTTCGGGGGTCCATGCCGAACTCTCACTCGATGACAACCGTTTGTTTGTCAACGACCTGGGGAGCACCAATGGAACCTTTCTCAACGGGGTGCGGATCCGACAGCGATGTCAGGTCAACCATGGCGACCTCCTGCAATTTGCCCAAGTGGTGTTTCGTGCTGGAATCGAAAGCTATCAAACCAGCTCCCAGACCATTCACGACGACGCCGCTGATCGGGCTCTCGCGCTCATTCAGTTCGACAAACTGATCACCGATCGCGTCGTGGCCCCCCACTACCAGCCCATCGTCGCCATGGATTCTCGCGCAGTCCTTGGTTACGAGCTCCTGGGTCGGAGCCGGTTGTTTGGTTTGGGCACTCCCCAAGCCATGTTCACTGCCGCAGCCGTACTCAACATGGAAGCCGAGCTCAGCCGCGTGCTCCGCCACGAAGGGGTGCGTCATTCGAACCTCTTGCCGGGGAGCCCGATCCTCTTCGTTAACACGCATCCCACGGAATTGGCAGAACCCGATCTCTTGGCCTTCTCGCTGCGTGAGCTCCGGGAAATGGCTCCGAACCTGCGAGTCGTGCTCGAAATCCACGAAAAGGCGATCACCCGAATCAATGAAATGCGAAATCTACACGCCGTGCTCCGCGATTTGGATTTTGAATTGGCCTACGATGACTTTGGCGCGGGACAGACTCGTGGAGCTCACCGAAGTTCCGCCCGAATATCTTAAATTCGACATGTGCCTGATCCGCGACATCCATCAAGCCACCCCCGAGCGTCAGAAGCTCCTCGGAAGCTTGGTTCGCATGGTCATCGAACTGGGAGTCGCCGCGCTCGCCGAAGGGGTCGAAACCCTCGAAGAACACCAAGTCTGCTGCGACCTCGGCTTCACCCTCGGCCAAGGCTTCTACTACGGCCGCCCCGAGACGCCAGGAAATCTGAAATAAATGTAAGGCGAGCCGGGGCGTCCCGCCCCCGGAGGCCGTAGGCCGGAACAAGGTACCCCGCAGTTCCGGCAGAGCACACCAAAAGGCGCGAGTTACGAGTTGCGCGGCGCGAGTTCGCAACTCGCAACTCGCAACTCCACCACAACAATTGCCGGAACTGCGGAGTACCTCGTTCCGGCCTACCTACTCACCTACTCACCTACTCACCACCCGCCCAAAAATCCTCCGCACTTGGCCGCAAGTATCGAAGACTTCTTGCGCCAGTCGCGCGGGATTCGCTTCGCCCATCAAGTAGGCCAGCTTCGCGAGCTCGCGGTCCTCTGCGGGGAATTCGTGACGGCCCGCGGAATCCATCAAACGAATCCGGGCCTCGACCGATCTTTGCAACCGGTAAGCCCGGGTTAGAGTTGCCGCGTCGTCGGTAGCGAGTATCCCGGCGCGTTCCAAGGCATTCAGTGCCGCCAAGGTGCCGGGGATGCGCACATTGGGCATCGCTGCCCCGTGCTTGAGTTGGAGCATTTGCACCAGGAACTCGGTATCCATGGTGCCCCCCGGCCCGCGTTTCAGATTGCGGACCGAAGCGGATTCTTCGAGCTTCAGGCGCATGGCGAGAATTTCCTCGGCATCGCTCGGCTGCCAGGGCTGGCAGTAGATGGCCGAGGTGATGGCTTCGAGCGCGCGTTCGGCCGCCGGTCCTTGGCCGACGATCACGCGGGCCTTGCAGAGTGCGAGTCGTTCCCAGAGCTGCGCGGTTCCGTCGTGAAAATAGCGCACAAACCCCGGCAGACTCACGGCGAGGGAACCATTGCGTCCGGTGGGCCTGAGGCGCGGGTCGACTTCGTACAGCCGGCCGTGGGGCCCAAACTCGGTCATCCGCTTGATGATGCGTTGGCCCAATTCGCTGAAAAAGTGGTTGTTCGTCGTCGGCTCGGCAGTACTGCGGCGGACGGCGACCGTGTGTCCGTCGGCTTCGTACAGAAACACCAAATCGAGATCGCTGTGGTAATTGGGCTCGCGCCCCCCCAGTTTTCCCAGAGCCAGTACAATCAGTTCGGAAGGTGTGCCAACACGTTCCCTGCCGGGATGCCATTGCAGATAGGATGTCGGCTGTGAATCGCTCGCGGCGAGCCCCGCCAATTCTCCTACCTGCGGTTCGCCTCTTTTTTCGATGAGTCGGGCTGTTTCCATTTCGGCAATCTTACGGAGACACACCTCTGCGACATCGGACAACTCCGCGTGCGTGGCGCGAATATCGTCCTTGCCCAGAATATCTCGCACTCCGATCCGCAAGTGTTGCGAGGCCTTGAAACTATGCAGGATCGGCTCTTGGTCTTCGGCATTGCGAGTCAGTTCGGCGAGCGATTCTTCCAGACTTTCCAGATCGGGCAGCCTGCCGATGAGCAAACTGTCGAGCAGTTCGTCGATCATACCCGGGTTGCT
>CALMBE010000110.1 GCA_937860165.1 uncultured Planctomycetaceae bacterium | reverse complement strand
GAACTTAGTTGCCCCGTTGCTCAGCAACGTGGTCCCGGCGAGATCGGAAATACCTCCCTGGGCACTCAACACGGTGAGCGTCGCCCCGGCGCTGCTCAAGCTCACCGTCCCCTGGAACTGCACACTGTCGGCACCCGCTTGGCCGTCGATTTCCAGGGAATTGTGAAAATCGGGGATACTCCCCACGGTGAGAGTCGCCGCATCGCCCCCGAGATTCAACGTGACCGACTGGGGAGTGCCGAACGTGGTGGTTTCAAACGTGCCGTTGCGACTGCGAAGCCGCGACACATTGTTCCCGACCACGCCATCGTCTTCCAGAATCGGATTGTCGGCTAATCCGGGTAGATTGAACACCAGATCGGTGATCGTGCTGCCTGACATGTCCACCGGTTCGAGGCCGGAGTATGAGAGGGTCGCGCTACTGGCTCCCTGCATATACTCGAGAATGCCAGTTGAGGCTGTGGTGAGATTGTGCGTTACCGTGTCGAATAAGCCCCCCGTTATCCGGAGGGAGTCGCCCGTGCCATTCCCTCCGAAATAGGTCACATCGAAGAGGAAAAATCCTCCCGCGTAATCGACCGTGAGGGAGTCGGACTGCTCCCCTAAATCCACGATTACCTGACCAAGCGTAACTAGGGCCAGGGGGATCCGCACGGTCGTGGTCCCCCCCCCTGTGGCCCCCACAATATTGGTGGCAATGGCGGTGGGGGCTGTGAGCACCAAATCGGTGCCGGCTTGTCTGAGGGAGAGCTGATCGCTGGCCGCCCCGCCTGCTTCAGTGATCGCCAAGACTCCGAATCCAAGTGTGGCGGAGACAGCCAACATCCGCCGGTCTTCCAACGATTCGATCGCCAATCGACGAGTGACCGCCGGCTGAGGCCGACGATTACGACGGACCCCTTTTTTCAAGCGGTCCATAAATAGAGATTTCCAGCGCAGCATACCACGAGCCCCCTCAGTGATGCTAATTCTTATGGTGCAAACAGGCGTCAGAAACCGGCCCCTAGCATTCACCCCTTAGCCGGAGGCACACTTGCCTCCGAGACATTCCCGGAGGCAAGTGTGCCTCCGGCTAAGGGCATCCGTGAGCATCCCTATTTCTTCAGCCTGGGCATCATTCTAAAGGGGGGATGCGCCAGGAGCAAGTATTTTTGCCTCCTCCGCAGAAGCTGTGGGTGAAGTCTGGCTCTGGCAGCCGTCCGAGGTTATGAAACAGGGCGCGTTTTGCGACTTCGGCAGTGCGGAAGCCGTAGGATTTTCTGGTAACCCGTTTCACACTGTGATGGAGTCCCTCGACGGCACCGGCTGAAATCTCGCCTCGGGCCCGGAACCAGTTGAGGATCAGCGGCCGATTCCCGCGTCGGCGTGCGGGCCACCTTCTTCAGCGGCTCGATCTGCGAGCGACTTTCCGACGCCGTGCCATTTCACGCGGGGGAACTAATGCGGATCAACTCGTGCAAAAATTCAGGAGCAAAGTCAGCTCCATTTTCCCAAGCAAGTGTATGACCCTCGAGACGAAATCGCCGGAAGAATTCCAGATCCTGGAGCGGCTCGAAAATCGGACCGTCAAGGCTGTTCGCTAAGTCGACTTCGCCTTCGGTGCCATCGTTAAAGCCCAACTGCAAGCGATGGTCGGCAAGATATCGGGCACTGGTAACGTGAAGTATCATGGGATTACTCCAAGGGTTCAATTGAATTCAGTGGGAATAAGTTTGTCAGAAATGCGTAGATACTTAAAGAATGTGGTTCTTCAGGAGGACTAGTGCTTTGTCACAACTTAAATTTGGGATTCGAGGCGACACAACCAATTCGGTTAAAAGGAGTTGTGTCGCCTCGAATCCCAAATCTAGGCGTTGTCAAAGCACTAGTGGGTTAAAACTGTTACAAATCGACTCGGAAGGAGCAATTTATCCGAATCCTGAAAGGATTTTATCATTCAGCCCAGGGTTGTCCGCTGTAGCGGACTACCCTGGGTAAGGCAGACAAGTATGTCTATCGTCCGAGCCATCCGCGTTGAGTTCCGGCGGCGCTCTCCCGAGGACGAAACACACCGCAGCCGACCGCGGTTTGTTTCGGCCTCGGCTGTGCACCGTTGGTACACATCGTTTTAAGCTCGGCCAACAGGAATCGTGAAATTACCTGCCCAGGGTAGTCGCCAAGGCGACAACCCTGGGCTGAATGACCTAATCCCGTTGGGATAAAAGCCAATTGCATCCAACGGTACAATTTCACCCCCCCCATCAGCCTCAAGGTCTACCCGCCTAATTCGCTGTTGAACCAAGAATGTTGGCAAGGTGTCTGACCACATCAGACTTAAGCATTCCTTGTGTATGTTTCGCTTTACATGTCTCAGAAGGCACCCTGGATTGAATGCGTTTTGAGCCATAATCATAAAAAAAAGGTTCTGAATATGACTGTTGGATGAAACGTTGTTTCAAGGAATTCAATTCAGAATCACTACCACCCCAGGCAAACCACACTATTCTGGGGGAAACACTCTTTTCGCTTAGACATACAGGTGGTTGAGGAATATCACGGTACTGCTTTTTGGCTTGGCCCAATGTTTTGTTACAAAGATAAAACAAGTTCCAAACTATGACATAGTGACCAGGTTGCATTTTTTTGCCTGATTCCCTAAATGCTTCGCAAAACCATTTTTTCACAATTGGGATCATGCTGTCGCTAGCCAAGTCGACCGGCTCCCAGCGGTAATAGGTATCGTTCCGGGCAGAACCTGGATTTTTCGCTACGATGGCCGCGATGCAGTCTCCGCCAGTCCGCTCAATGAGTGGTTCATCGTGAAGATAGATTCGTGTATCCAATCGAAAAACAAGATTACTGTTTTGCCAAGGCACGAATTCTGCATAACAATAGTCGCGGGGATTCCCCATCACTTCACCTGTACATTTTCTTCCCCGCTGCGCACTCCCAAATTGCCGTAGCGGTGATAGAGGTGCGACAGCGTTTGTTCGCGGAAATACCACAGCAGTTCCACGCGACCGTGCGAGCTTACCGGCACGTCGGCGTGGTACGCTCCATCGACCGCCGCGGCAGTGCGGAGGATGAACGGCACGCGCTCGGGGGCTGCAAACCGCAGGCGTTCGACGTGCCCTTCGCGCACGGCTTGAGCTAGTTCGGCGTCCGATTCTTCGACAAACTCAATCGCCCCCGCCCAATCGTCGGTGATTTCGTCGAGCAACCGCACGGCTGAAATCTGCTGGTCGGTGGGCGAACTCACCACCGTGCGGCAACCTGCCGAACGCGATGCCAAGACCCGCGCCATGATCTCGAACGCCGAATCCTGCTCGTGAACACGCACCCGCACCTCGCCCAGCGGCACGTAGCTGCGATAATTGTCTTCGCCCAAGAGTTGAAAATGATCGTGCGCGAGATCGAACTCCGCTGCCATCCAGTGTTCGTAACTCTGCGCTGCGGCGACGATCTTTTCCGCTTCGGCTGGATCGAGTTCCCCCCGCGCGGCGGCCATTCGCAGCGCTTCGCAAAAGTCATCGAGGCCCGTGTCGCCGAGGTCGGTGTGACTGTGAACTGTGCGCTGTGTCGAAACTGCGGACTCAAAGGCCATGAATTGCGCGACATAATTCGGCCCCCCCGCTTTGATACCCGGTCCCACGGCACTCTTGCCGATCCCGCCAAACGGTTGTCGCAGGACAATAGCCCCGGTCGTGGGTCGGTTGATGTACAGATTCCCCGCGCATATTCCTGCCTGCCACAAGCTGTGCTCGCGGTCGTCAAGGCTTTCCAGCCCCGCGGTGAGCCCGTACCCGGTGGCGTTGACCAGATCAATCGCCTCGTGCAAATTGCGGGCTTCCATCACACCTAATAGCGGGCCGAAGAATTCGGTGTTGTGCGTAAAGCTTCCGCCGCGTACGCCCCATTTCACGCCCGGACCCACCAGATGGGGATTGTCGTCGACATGCAATTGAGGGCGAACTACCCAGGTTTCGCCGGTTTCTAGTTCCTTCAGTCCCCGTTCCAAATCACCGCTGGGGGGGCGAATCAGCGGGCCCACCTTGGTGTGAAGTTCCCAAGCCGAGCCCACCCGCAAACTTTCCACCGCGTCGATCAGCGCATCACGGAACTTGCGGTCGTGGTACACTTCGCTTTCCAAAATCAAGAGCGACGTGGCCGAGCATTTTTGGCCACTGTGACTCAACGCCGAGTGCAAAATATTTTTGATTGCCTGCTCGCGGTCGGCCAGGGCGGGCTTCCGCTCTGGCTCAACCTCGCCGTCGTGCGCCGCCAGCTGCAGGACATCGAAGGCGCATTCGAGGCGCTTCGCGAAGTTCTCATCCTCGACAATCGCAATTTTCCGG
>CALMBE010000109.1 GCA_937860165.1 uncultured Planctomycetaceae bacterium | reverse complement strand
GCGGGAATGACGGCCTAATAGCTGGCAATAAGATACCGCAATTCCCGGACACCCTCAAATACCTTACGTGTAAGTGAGATCATGATGCTAATTCGCCTGTCGGCTGCAATCGTGTTGGTCTGGGGAATTTTCGCGGTCGTAGATGGGATGTTCCCAAGCTCGTTTGCCCAGGAGCCGGACCGTACCGTGATTCCGCAATCCGATCCCGAGTTCAGGGGAAAAATTGGCGAAACTTACTTGGATTCTACGCCGAATTTCCCCCTGTCGGTGAAGGCTCCCAAGGGAAGCCCTAACGTCTTGATCGTCCTGTTGGATGATGTGGGTTTTGGGATGTGTTCGACCTTTGGAGGTCCCGTGTCGACGCCACACCTGGACAAGCTGGCAAACAACGGACTCAAGTACACTCGCTTCCATACGACTGCCCTCTGCAGCCCAACACGAGCGGCCCTGCTCGCCGGTCGCAACCATCACACGTGCGCCACAGGGGTCATCATCGAAATGGGCACGGGGTATCCAGGCTACACAGGTGTCATCCCCAAGAGTTGCAGCTTGATCTCCCAGACATTACGAGACAACGGCTACGCCACCGGCATGTTCGGAAAGTGGCACAACACACCAGAGCCAGACATCAGCCCCTCCGGTCCCTTTGATCGTTGGCCAACTGGGCTGGGTTTCGATTATTTCTACGGATTCAACCAGGGCGAGACGCACCAGTACTACCCCACATTGTACAGAAACACATCTTGGGTCCCGCAGCCAAAAACACCAGAACAAGGATACCACTTCACTGCGGACATGACTGACGAAGCGATCGCCTGGACCCAGAATGTGCGGGCTTCAGATCGAGACAAGCCGTGGTTCGCCTACTTCAGCACGTCGGGAGTCCACGCCCCACATCATCCTCCGCGAGATTACCGTGACAAGTACAAGGGCAAGTTTGATCACGGCTGGGACAAGCAACGTGAGCTGACTCATGCGAAGCAACTTGATATGGGAATCATCCCCCCGGGGACACTGCTTACCCCTCGGCACAAAAGTATCCCAGCTTGGGCAGACCAGTCCGCCGACGCCCAGAAAGTTTACTGCCGACTCATGGAGAACTTCGCGGCATATATGGACTACACCGACTTTGAAGTCGGTCGCTTGATAGACAGTCTCGCCGCATCCGGGGAATTGGACAATACCCTTGTCATGTATATCGTCGGAGACAACGGCGCGAGCGCCGAAGGGGGACTGGAGGGTACATTTAGCGAGATCGCCAGTTTGGTTGGTCTGCAACTTGGCCTCCAGAGTACAGTCAATCGGCTCGATGAGATTGGTGGGCCGACTAGCGAGCCGCATGTGCCTGTCGGTTGGGCGTGGGCGATGAACGCCCCCTTCCAATGGACCAAACAGGTCGCGTCGCACTTCGGCGGTACCAGAAATCCGATGGTTGTCCACTGGCCGCAGGGCATCCGGGCTAAGGGAGAGATTCGTAGCCAATTCCACCACGTCATCGATGTCGTGCCGACAATTCTCGAAGCAGTGAAAATCCCAGAGCCCAAAGTTGTGAACGGCATCCCCCAGAAGCCGATCGAGGGAGTTTCGATGCTCTATTCCTTCGACAACGCAAATTCCGAAGACCGGCGGACAACCCAGTACTTCGAACCCGCCACCAACCGAGCAATCTACCACGACGGCTGGGTGGCATGTAGCCAGTATGGGCTCCCTTGGGAAACCATCGGCCGCGGAGAGGGATTTATCACTGCCCCGTGGGAGCTTTACCACATCGATGAAGACTTTAGTCAAGCCAACGACTTGTCGCAAAGCAATCCTGAAAAACTCCTGGAATTGAGAGCCAAGTTCCAGGAAGAAGCCCAAAAATACGGTGTGTTTCCACTCGACCCGCGGTTTTCCGAGCGGCTTAATCCTTCGTTGCGCGTCGTCGGCGAGCCGAAAAAGAGCTGGACATATTTCGGCAATAACGTCTGGCTGCCAGAACCAGTTGGACCAACGCTATTCCCCCGCGGCCACACCGTAACTGCCGAGTTGGTCATTCCCCAAGGCGGGGCCGAGGGAGTGGTCACCTGTGTGGGAGCCTTCTCCTGCGGCTGGTCACTGTACATCAAGGAGGGTAAGCCAAATTTTCGTTACACTTATTTCGACGTCGCGGATGTCGACATTCAGGGCACGGAATCCCTTCCCGAAGGCAAAGTGTCGTTGAAAACGGAGTTCACTCCGGACGGTTCGAAAGTTGGAAGTGGGACACTCAAACTCTTTGTCAATGGCAAGCCCGTCGGCGAGAGCACACTGAAACGCACCGCCTTCCGCCACGGGTTGGAGCCCTTTGAAGTCGGTCGTGATTCGATTACTCCAGTTTCTCCAGCGTACAAAGATAAGGGCACATTCCCATTCACTGGAACTATTGAAAGAGTCACTTTTCAGCTGAATCCGTAAGAACGATTCTTTAAGGTGTCCCTCGTCAAGACCGCACCGGAAGAAAAACTAAAACCGAGTTCGGCATTTGCTGCATATCAACCGAGGCATTTCACAGAGGGTATCATGGATTATCCATTTATTTCGTTGGGTCCAACGCTGCATGCCCTAGCGCTATTTTTGGTATTTGCTTTACTAGCAGGTGCGATTGGGCTGGCGATTGTCCTGGCAATTTTGCCGGGAAAGATTGCCGCGAGTCGTCAGCATCCCCAGGCGGCGGCGATCAACGTCTGTGGCTGGGTGGGATTGCCTACCGGTATCGTGTGGGTTGTCGCCCTCGTGTGGGCTTTCTACCGAGACACAAGCACTGCCAAAACCGGTGTCAATTCCAGCGAACTGTGTGCGATCGAGAGCCAACTCGACCAGCTCGATGCCACGGTCGCGCTGTTGGAACGGCAGAGAAAGGGATTGGCTCAATGATTCCCGCCGTACTCACTTGCTTGTTCGTGATCTATTTGTATCGCACCCTCAATGCCGAGCAGTCGCCGACCGGGTCATCGGGAGCCGAACCAGCCTGCTCGATTGGCGACCTGTCTACTGTGACCAAGCGTCTGGCAAGCCTCGAAGAGCGGTTGCGACAACTAGCTCCTCGTGACAGCACCCGGGAGAAGCGACCATGATGTGGATTCTGGCGGGGGCTTATTGCCTCGTGCTCTGGTTGGTTTTTGCCAAGTGGAGATTGCTACGGCTTTCGCTACCAATTGCGATAGTGGCCGCCTCGATCGGTCCTGCCCTCATTCTCACGCTGTTGTTCTGTTCGCAATACTACCATCCCTTCTCCAAGAACGTGCGCGTCTTTCAGAAAATCGTTCCCATCGTCCCGCAAATGAAGCAGGCTGGGCGAGTGACTAGGATCGCCGTTCAGCCCAACACACACTTAAAGGCAGGTGACTTGCTTTTCACAGTTGATCCAATCCCCTATCAAAAGTCGGTGGATCGCCTCACGGCTGCCCTGGCGGAGGCCGAACAGAGTGTACGCGTCGCGGAAACGTCTGTCGAGTTGGCCCAGGCATCGCAAAAAAGAGCTCAAGCCGATTTAGAATTCATGACCCGCGATCGCGATCGCGTCGAAAAGTTAGTAGATACCAATGCAATTAGTCAACAGGAGTACGAACAGACAGTCACTCGCTTTGTAGTGGCTAACTCCGCATTGGATCAGGCCAATGCTAGTATCAAACAGTCGGAACTTTCGGTGGACTTGGCGCGAACTCGCGTGGCCCAATCCCAAGCCACCCTGGATGATGCCAAATACGATTTGGAACAAACCGAGGTAGTTGCACCCACGAGTGGTTTCGTGACCAATCTGCAACTTCAGGCAGGAATGCTTGTCGGCGGTCCAGGGGCGACCTCAGTGATGAGTTTTGTCCAGGATCGCACAGGCGATGACCAGGGAGTCGTGATCGCCATGATCGGGCAGAAGAACTACCTGCTCATCAAGCCGCAAAACTATACCGAGGTCGTGCTCGACGGCTATCCGGGCCAGATATTTACGGGACGCGTGTTGACGACGATCGACGTTTCGGGAGCTGGTCAACTCTTGGCAACGGGTGACTTGCCCGAGGATTTGGCAACTGCCGATCCCTCTCGGTTCGCGGTCCGCATCAAACTCGACAACGCCGAAAATCTGAGATTACCCGCAGGCACCAGCGGCATGGCAGCCATTTACACGGACAATGTGCCCATCGCGGGCATTCCCGTGATGGTTATTCTGCGGATGCAGAGTTGGCTGAAATATGTGATGTAACAAAATTGGTAACACTTCAGCCGTCTGAAGCAATCGATCAATTGCCGTCAAGCTGGGAGTTTTGGATTCGATGTGGCAAGTCGCTAGCGAGCCAATGCTAGCTTTGCCAGTCGTG
>CALMBE010000108.1 GCA_937860165.1 uncultured Planctomycetaceae bacterium | reverse complement strand
CTTGCCCCTCGCGGAGGCGGGGGGCAAGCTCTACGCGGGGATGACGAGCGTGCAACGGATCGGCTCAATTCCTTATGCCATCTTGGAAAACTGATCGGCCCCAGTAGGTCATTCAGATAACCAGTGAAACTGTCGTGAGACGTTCAGGGTTCTATAGATAACGAAATTCCTCCCATGCTCGGGATTTTTCGACTAAATCTAGCGGTTTCGTCGATTTCTTCTGACTGACTGGCTAGATAGCGTAGTCCAGTCAATCTGGGTGCATTATACTCCCTGGGGTAAGTGCGAGTCGCTCTACGGGATCAAACCCTTGCTAGCTGGCTCAATCTGGCCAAATTTTAATGCGTACCCAGGAACATTTTTCGTGCGATCCTTCCTCGTTTGTCTGACTTTTATCAGTTCCGCCGGAATGTGGGGTGTCTGCACTCCCGGCCAAGCAGAGCCTAAAGTCAATTCCGATCTAGCTGACCTGGCCGAGCGTTCCGCAAAGTATCACCAACCAGTTACGAAAGAACGCTTCTCTCCGGTCCTGCATGAAATGCAAAATTTGGCTCGGGCGTTGGAAAGGGCGGTTGGGGGAAATTCGCAGTTCGCTCAAAACTGGAAGGCCTATTTGAAATGGAACCTGCTCGAACCCCACTTGGCAGCAGAGCCGAAGCTCGATCTCCAAAACCTGAACGACCTTGATAAGGTCTTGCGACGCTTTCGGGCGAATCGAGCCGGACTGGAACTGCCCGTCTTTACTCGGGCTGCCAAGGCAATTGACCACTATCGAGAGGCGGCCGTCTGGCATGCCCTGGCCAGTCGCCGCGATACGGTGCCCCTTTATGAGTCCTACGCGAAAGGACTCGGCGAACAACTCCGCCGCCATCAAGAAGCCGCCACGGTGGAAACCACCCGCCAGATCGGCAAAGCCTTGGGAACGATCGAGGCCCTCGGGTATTCCCCCGAGCTAGTGTCGGCAATCCGAGCGGCTTACTACAAACCCAATGTGTCGGCCGACGTTTCGAGCAGGGCCCTTAACCAACTGGCGGCACCTGTCTGCCAAATTCGTGGTGTGCGGGATTGTATTTTGGGAGCGACCATCCGGGGCACTGCGATCACCAATGGATTGGTAAGTTTTCAACCGATGGACTCCCCCGATCACATTGATTTGACAATCCATCTCAATGGGGTGATTCATTCGCAAACTTCCGCTTTTCGGAAACCCGTGCAAATCCGCAGCTCCGGGGTTACGAACTATATCGCCACGAAACGAATCCTGCTGGATGACAATTACTTTTCCTCGACCAACCCAGCCGTAAATGCCCGGACACATACTCGGACCCAATCGATCCAGAAAACAGGGGGACGCTTTGGCAGACGGCTGGTCGAAAAGATCGCCTGGAAAAAAGTTCGGCAAAGCAAGGGGCAGAGCGAGGCAATCGCTGCCCGACACGCGGAGCGACAGATTGCAAGCGGCTTCCAGGAACAAGTCCTAGAAGGACTTACCAATGGGCGGGCAAGTTATATCGAAAAACTGCGCGTGCCACTGCAACGCGTTGACCTTCTTGGCAAGAGCTTTCACCTCTCCTCGAGCAACCAAGCAGTCCATACTCAAGCCACGCTTGTTTCGCATGACCAGATCACCACGGCCTCGCTCCCCCCTGGAAAACTTACAAGCAATGATCTCACAGTGCAGGTACATGAGTCGGCGGTCAACAATTTTCTGCCGACCTTTTTAGCGGGTGCTACCCTCCAGCAGGACCGTGCCGACGTGCCACCGAAACTCGAAGGGGATGTCCCACCCTGGTTGAAAAAGCTTGCGGCGAAAACTCCTAATGAATTGGCTGAAGGAAAGTCGGCGACAATTGCTGCCGAAGGTCCTGCCTTGGCCACTGGGAAAACCACGGGGAAAAAGGAACCCAAGTTTCGTCCTTGGCGATTCCTACTTAATTCGGAGCATCCTGCGAGTGTGCATTTTGAAGATCAAAAGCTGATTCTCCGAATGCGACTTGCAGAACTCGAAGCCAGTGGCGAAGAAGACAAGGAACCCATCAAGAACTGGGATTTTGTGGTGACTTACAAGGTGCTTCAAGCCGGCAATGAAGTTTTGCTCCGCCGCGAAGGAGACGTGGAAGCCTTTCCCACTGGTTTTGATCCCCGCTGGGACGAGCGGCTCACCGGCAAACAGGTGGCGATTCGGAACAATCTCGCTAAGAACCTTAACAAGCGAGCCGACTCGGGAGAGGGGTTCCCCAGCGAAATTCCGATCCCGGCAGTGAAACTTCCCAAGGCCGGCGGTCAAGAACTCACGCTCCAGTTAGCACAGCTCGAGTGCGATAAAGGCTGGTTGACGCTTGGTTATCGAGTGCCGTGAGATGCGGATCGAGAAAGCCGATTTTTTCCCGCGAATCACGCGAAGAAGCGCGAATGAAATTGGTGATGAACACGGATTTGACGGATTTTCGCGGATAGGTAGTTTTCATTGATATGCAATTGACTCCCTTCAGAGTACTTCAATACGAACACGTTCGCCTCGCAACATCCGTGTAAATCAGCTAAATCGGCGTTCATCCGCGTCCCATTTTTCATGCCACCGAATTGTTTCAATCATTCAGGCCTTAGTTTATGATGGAACCATCGGTTGAATTGGTCTGAACTAGCACAGCAACTCTTGATTCGCGCCGCTTCGCGTGATTCGCGGGCTTTCCGAAATCGAAAGTTGAATAGAACCGCTTGAGCTTGGAAAAAGGAATTTTTGGCATGGCCTCGGCAGTTGAGATCGCCTTCGATTGTTTACCGCTGCGATTGATCGGCAGGCTCGATACACCGCTGGATGCCTCGGAAGTCTATCGGGCACGACAGCAACGAATCGCCGCCGCCCTGGAGAACGCGGATCCCCAGCGGAGTTACTATCTCTACAACGCCCGCTGCGTCTTCCGGCTAGCCAATAGCGAAATCGAAGGGATGGTTCGCTTCGAGTTTGAAGGAATCGTAGTCACCGACGCGAGTGATCTTTTAACGGAGCGGGTCGATCTAAATATCCAGCTGGTTAGGAAGACCTGCCACGGCACCTCGCCCGAAGTCGAGAAGTGGCTTGCTCGTTGCGTGGAGCGGGCCGTGGCTATCGAATTCGATCGCTTCATTGCAGCTGGCCAACTTTCTCAGCGGACTTCCGAGCTCGGAACCATCGAGCGACTCTCTGATCTGACCGGCTTTTCTGGCATGCATGTATAGAGCCCGTCGCAGGCATTGCTAGCTGTGCAATTCAATCTTCACAGCATTGTCAAAGTTTGACGATTGCGCAGACGATAACCGTTGTACCGATTGTATCGACAGTGTGCGCGCTTACTTTATGGAGATGACGGCGCGACATCGAGATCGTCGGTCCGGTGGGGGGGAAGCAAGCGAAGGCTGCTAGCAACGTGCAAATAGTCGGCTCCGCTTGCGATAGTTCACTATCACCCAACGGTGGTTCGATTGCTGACTGGTCTGTGACCGGCAAGCGTTCGACACCAGGAATTTCATCATGAACCGGCAGATACGAGAATCCCTTTCGTTGGGCCTGTGCGTGTTGACCCTGATTTCGGGGTGCAAACCGGCGCAGCCATTTTTCTTTGCCGAAGATGGCAATATCTTTGGCAAGGGGGATCTATCGCACTATCGCAATGTGGCCACCGACATCGAATATCCCGATGTCAATTCCCTGCCGATCGAGGAAGTCACGGGGGCCCAAGCACCGTTGACGCTAAGCAATTCCGAGAATTTTGAGGTTTGGGATCTCACGCTCGAAGAAATCACACGCCTCACGCTGACCAACAGTAAAGTGGTTCGGCAACTGGGGGGTCGAATTTCAGACAGTGGCAGCAACATTGCCCTTTCGACACCCGAATCGCTCCAACAAGGAAGCGCCAACGCGATTACTACTTTTGACCCGGCTTTGGTCGAAAGTGGCAACGGCACCGGAACGGGAAGTCCCTTCAGCGGAACTGGCGTGGAATCAGCACTGGCGGAATTCGATGCGCAGCTCGATGCCACAGCCACTTGGAGCAAGAACGATCGTCCCCAGAATTTCGGCGTGATGGGATTGGGAGACTTTTTTGCACCTCAGTTCGCTCAGGACCTCAATAATTATAGCGTCGGACTCACGAAGAACACTGCCAACGGTAGCACGTTCGGGATGCGTCATAACATCTTCTATGATTTCAACAACAACGGCAGCCGGATCACCGCGGGCGATTTCTTTACTAATCTCGAAGCGACTTTCAATCAACCTCTGTTGCAGGGTGCAGGGACCCAATACAACCGGATCGCCGGTTTTAGTTCTTTCCAGCAAGCTGCTGGGGGGGTTAACCAGCAGATCGACGGCGTGCTGATCTCACGGATTCGTTACGACATTGCCTTGGCGGATTTTGAAGAGGGAATCCGGAACCTGATGCGCGATGTGGAAGATGCTTACTGGGAATTGTATTTTGCCTACCGCGATCTCGACGCTCGCAAGATCGGTCGGGATAGTGCCCTGGAAACTTGGCTCAAAGTGAAAGCGCTCAAAGGGGTAGGAACCCAGGGTGGCGAAGCAGACAAAGAAGCCCAAGCCCGGTCGCAATACTTCTTGTTCCGAGCCCAGGCCGAGGCAGCGCTTACGAATCTGTTCCGTGTCGAGAATCGCTTACGCTACATGATGGGATTGGCCGCCACCGATGGTCGCCTGATCCGTCCAATCGACGAACCGACGACCGCCAAGATCGACTTCGATTGGGTTACGATCCATTGCGAAGCACTTTCCCGTCGCACGGAAATTCGCAATCAAAAATGGCAAATCAAACGACGCGAACTGGAATTGATTGCCACCAAGAACAATCTCCTGCCACGCTTGGATGCGTCGGGAACTTACCGCTTCCTCGGCGCTGGGGAAGACCTGCTCCGCAGTGAGCCCAATGGCGTGAATCCCTTCAATCCGGGTTCGAATGCCTATGAAAGCCTTTCAACCGGCGACTACCAAGAGTGGCAAGTGGGCATGCAGTTCACTATGCCAATCGGCTTCCGCCGGGCCCTGGCTGGTGTACGCCATCATCAGTTGCTCTTAGCGCGGGAAAAAGCTGTGCTGGAAGACTTGGAACTCGAAGTTTCGCACCAACTCACTGATGCCATCCGTGACATAGATTTCAACTTCCTAAACTTGCAGACCAATTTCAATCGCCGCGTAGCCAGTCAAGACGAAGTCGACGCGGTGAAAACCGTTTACGATTCCGGTCGAGTTCCGATCGATCTGTTGCTGGATGCCCAGCGCCGTCGGGCCGAGGCTGAAAGTGCCTATTTCCGTTCGCTTGTCGATTACAACCGTGCTATAATGCGAGCACATTACCGTAAAGGATCACTGCTGGAGTACAATGGCGTGTACCTCGCGGAAGGACCTTGGCCAGGCAAGGCGTACTTCGACGCCCTCCGTCGGGCTCGACATCGTGATGCGAGTACCATGATCAATTACGGCACCACGCGGCCTAACGTGTTCAGCCAGGGCCCGGTTGGACAACGGACTGGGCTTTCCGAGGTTGGGGGTGGTCTATCCAGCGAGTTTATACACAGTCCAACCCCAGCAATCCTTCCCAACGAAAACACCCGAGAAACTTTACCACTCCCAGATGCCGTTGATCCTACCAGTGGCGAAACTAGCACTGGGAATTCAGGGATTGATTTGACATCGTTCCCCGAGACAGAGAACATTTTTTCGACCGGTTATTCGCCAGTCATCAGTGAGTCTACAACTACACCCATTACACCCGTCGGGTATGCAGTGGCCGAAGAATCTCCGATCACCCCGGCCAACCAACTCCGACAGCCAGCGACAGCATCTACCGGCGACAATCCGTTCCGTAGTTCCCCCCAGCAGGAGATCGTTTTTAGTTCCGACACGCTTCCCCAAGAACTGAGCCCCGCCACAGCGGGAACCAATCCGCTGCGAGAACTTTCTGCCGATCTCGGCAGTCCGTCGACTCGACTTCGACCTCTTGGCCCCAGCAATGAATCTCAACCGTATCACTCGACTACTGAAACTTCTGCAAACACTGCAGGCTGGCCAAGGTAAAGATGCCGCTGGGCTGGCAGACACCTGTGGGGTGAGTCGCCGCACGATTTTTCGGGATCTGGAAACACTTCGTCAGGCAGGGGTGCCGCTGAAATTCGATTCTGCAAATGATCGGTATTCCATCGCGAATACCTACTTCTTACCCCCCACGAATTTTACTGCCGAAGAAGCACTTTCGCTCATCGCACTGGCGGGAAAGAACTCGCCGGGAAAGAATCTGCCGTTTTCAGAACCAGCGCGCCTTGCGGCAGCAAAGCTCGAAAGTGGCTTGCCGGCTCCCCTCCGCGAGGAAGTGCGCGGCATCTCGCGAGCAATCCAAATTGCCATGAACCAAGTAAGTCCGCTGGAAGATAAACGCGAGTTTTATCAACAGTTGGTCAACGCGATCACCCACCGTCACGTCGTACGGATCAAGTACGCCAGCCTCACCGAGTGGGAGACCATCAGTACCAAACTCCGCCCCTACCAATTGTTGTTCAGCGGGAGAAGCTGGTATGCGATAGGGCGTAGTTCGCTGCACTCTGAAACCCGCACGTTCAATTTGAGCCGCATCCAGGAGCTACTGCCTCTCAAGGAAAAATATGCCTTGCCGAAAACTTTCACTTTGGAGAGTTATCTGGGCAACGCCTGGCACTTAATTCCTGAAACTGGGCCCGATCAGCATGTCGTGATACGATTTGAACCGCTCGTGGCCCAGAACGTCGCCGAAGTCTTGTGGCACAAGACCCAACAACTCGAGTGGCGCGACGACGGTCGACTCGACTACCACGCCCATGTCTCCGGTCTGAATGAGATCGCGTGGTGGATCCTCGGCTACGGTGATCAAGCCGAGGTATTGCGTCCCGCGAAACTTCGGAAATTAGTCGCCCGGCGCGTTACTAACATGCAACGTATTTACGCGGAGTCCCGGTAGTTGCAGATTTGTCGGACTTGTTGAAAGCAGTGTTGCTAGCAAAGGCCTTTTTCTAGAAACTCCAAGGACTTTAATACTTGCAATTACTCACGACCTGCGGGAGAATGCCTGTCTGGGCGATCACAACTTCTCGGAACGGAAGGTGGCGATTTCTATGTTCACTCGATTGCTTGCGCTGTTGGCGTTTGTTTTCTGCTGCTCTATCAGCTACGCCGAGGAACCGATGGAAATTCCGCTCAGTGAAATCTGGGCGGACAGTATGCCGGGGACCATCAATATTTTTGAGTTGGAGGGCGCACAGTCCGAATACCCACTGATGCAGGAAATTAGAGCGAAGCATGGTTTCGGTACGTGGACGGCCAAGGCGGGCCCTGCATTTGCCGTGGCAGGAACAGGACAGGAGGCCCTGAATAATGCCCACGCGGTCATAACCGGAAAACAGCCGCCTTCTAAATCGTTCCAACAAGGGCGCGACACGTCGATTGTGTTTTTTGATCTGGCTTCCAATAATTACGTTCATCTAACGAAAGTCGTGAGAGACCACAATACTATCCGAGTAAGATATGAATTCATTCCGCATGTTGAAGAAGTTTTAACCCGCCATTTTGCGATCATTCCAACGGGTAAACTACCCAGGGGTCATTACAAGGTGGATATTGCCGCCGAACCATTCGGTCAGCGTTTCCTGGATGCGGGCTTCAAAGAAATCCCGGATGAGCGCAAGTTGCCGCGAGTAAGTTCTTCTTTCGAGTTCCATGTCAACTAAATCTCGCACGCGAGAAGAGGGAGCAGTGATGGCACTTCGATTTCGTTTAGTATTCGTGTGGTATGGATTATTGG
>CALMBE010000107.1 GCA_937860165.1 uncultured Planctomycetaceae bacterium | reverse complement strand
CAGGTCGACTCAAACAATATGCCGACCAACAGCATGGCGAGTGGAAGTTCTTGATGTGGGATGAGCAGACCGACGCTGCCAAGATGCCCATGGGAAGCTCAGGTGACCGCTGGGGGGATGTAAAAGGCAAGTGGAATTTACTGCTTAAAGATGGCAAAGACGGGAGTGAGATTCACCCAACGCTCACATTCTTGCCAAAGAACGATGGTGTCGTGCAAGTAGAACTCGACGACTTTGGCATGGGATCGGTGTATCAGCGAGGTGTTCCCGTACGGACCATCAAGACCGCCGACAATCAGCAGGTGCAAGTGACGACCGTCTATGACCTGATGATGGCTCAATACGGCGTGAATCGTGACTTGTCGGGGGATTACCCAACGGATTACGACGACGAAAAGGCACCTTATACTCCTGCCTGGGCGGAAAAGTACACCGGTCGTGGTCGGGAAGACGTGATTCGGTTTGCCCGAGAATGGGGCCAGACAGCAGAGCTGACTCAAGGCAAGTGTACGATCATCATCGGTGCCGGTGTCAACCACTGGTACCACGCGAACTTGATGTACCGCGCTGGCATTCACGCGCTGATGTTCTGTGGCTGCGTGGGCAAGAATGGCGGAGGACTGGCCCACTATGTTGGCCAAGAAAAGCTGGCTCCTGCGGAATCTTGGGCCTCGATCATGTCTGCGAAGGATTGGCACTCGACACCCCGTCTGCAAAACGCACCGAGTTGGCATTACGTCCATTCGGACCAATGGCGTTACGAGAAAGATTTTACTGACTACCACACGGTTCCCAAGCAACACAGCAAGGACAGCATGGCTCAGGGGCATGCGATGGATATGCAGGTCCGTGCCGTACGCAATGGCTGGTTGCCGTTCTATCCTCAGTTTCCCGAAAACCCTCTGGAAGTCGCTGCCGCAGCTCGTGAGTCCGGGGCCAAGTCGCCTGAGGAAGTTGCTGCCTGGGTTGCTGAGCGTCTGAAGAACCGCGAAATGAAGTTCTCGGTTGAGGATCCCGATGCGGAAGAGAATTGGCCACGAGTCTGGTTCATCTGGCGTGGCAACGCATTGATGGCCAGTGCCAAGGGGCACGAGTATTTCCTGCGGCACTACCTGGGTACTCATGACAACTGCGTCAATGAGGACATGGCTGCCGACTCGGTGAAGGAGATTGTGTGGCACGAGAACGCGCCGCAGGGAAAGATGGACTTGGTTGTCGATCTCAATTTCCGAATGGACACTTCAGCGCTGTACTCTGACATTATTCTCCCTGCCGCAACATGGTATGAGAAAGCAGATCTTAACTCGACCGACATGCACAGCTTTATCCATCCGCTTTCCAAGGCAGTACCTCCTTGTTGGGAGTCGAAAAGCGATTGGCAGATTTTTGAATTGGTAGCCCAGAAGTTTTCAGCGTTAGCAGAAAAGCATTTTCCTGAGCCCGTGGAAGACTTGGTGGCGGCACCTCTGGCCCACGATTCACCAGCTGAAATTGCGCAGCCGAATATGAAACAGTGGATCGACGGTGGCGTCGAGGCGATTCCAGGCAAGACGATGCCTAACTTCAAGATTGTCACCCGTGACTACAAAAACCTTTTTAACCAATACATCTCTTACGGACCGAATGTCCGCGAGGGAGGGTTGGGCGCCCATGGCACAAGCTATGCGATCAAAGAGGAGTACGATGAGTATCTCAAGACGCATCCCACCGTGACATGGAATGGAAAGACTTATCCTTCACTTCGCCGCGATACCGAGGTGTGTAATGCGATCCTTCACTTTGCCACCGTGACAAACGGCGAATTGGCCTATCGTTCCTACAAGAATATGGAGGAACAGACGGGCTTGCCGCTGGTGCATTTGGCAGAGAAGAACCGTGGTGTGCGGGCAACGTATGAAGATCTGCAATGTCAGCCGCAGCGATTCATCAATAGCCCGATGTGGTCGGGACTCATCGAAAACGGCCGCACCTATTCGGCCTTCACCTACAACATCGACTCTGACGTGCCTTGGCGAACTCTTACCGGTCGACAGCACTTTTATCTCGATCATCCGGTGTATATCGAATTTGGCGAGCATGTACCAACCTACAAGCCCAAACCACTGCCAACGCAGTACGCCGACCTCACCTTCAGTGAAGGAGAAGCGCCTCCTGAGTCGCAGGTTTTGACGCTCAACTATCTGACCCCGCATGGCAAATGGCATATCCATTCGACATATGGCGACAACCAACGGATGACCACGCTTTCGCGTGGCGTCGATCCGATTTGGATCAGCGTCCAAGATGCGGAAGCCTTGGGAGTTGACGACAACGATTGGGTCGAAGTTTACAACGACAACGGTGTCGTAGTCACGCGTGCGGCAGTGAGTTCGCGGATACCGCCAGGTATCTGTATCCAATATCACTCACCGGAGCGAACCTATAGTGTGCCTCGCTCGCCACTGAGAAAGAATCGTCGCGCCGGGGGCCACAACAGTCTAACTCGTACTCGGTTGAAGCCCAACTTTATGATTGGTGGTTATGGGCAGTTTACTTATCACTTCAATTACTGGGGGCCGGTCGGCTGTAATCGCGACACCCACATTATTATCCGCAAATGTCCCGTCGTGAGTTTTTAGAGGGATTAAGGAAATACGAACATGAATATCCGCTCCCAAGTTTCCATGGTGTTTCACCTCGACAAGTGCATCGGGTGCCACACGTGCAGTATTGCGTGCAAGAACGTGTGGACCGACCGTAAAGGGGCGGACTACATGTGGTGGAACAATGTCGAAACGAAGCCTGGAACAGGTTACCCGACCAAGTGGGAAGATCAAGAACAATACCACGGCGGCTGGGAAAAAAACGGCGATCAGCCGATCAACATTAAGTCGACGGGCAAGGCACGGGTGATCCTCAATATCTTCCACAACCCGTACATGCCCAGCATGGACGACTATTACGAGCCGTGGACCTACGACTACCAGAACCTATTTAACGCCGAAGAGGGCTCTGATCAGCCGATCGCCAAGCCGATTTCCATGATTACCGGCGAAGACATCAAAGTCGAAGCTGGCCCCAACTGGGACGACGACCTTGGAGGGTCAGAGATATATGCGGCCAACGATCCCAATCTGAAGGGACTCTCGGAGCAACAACGCTTGCAACTCAATTCGGTCGAACGTTTGGTTTTGTTCTATCTACCACGTATCTGCAACCACTGTCTGAATCCATGCTGTGTGGCTTCGTGCCCTTCAGGCGCACTCTACAAGCGCGGCGAAGATGGCATTGTGCTGATCGATCAAAAGAAGTGCCGTGCCTGGCGGAGTTGCGTGGCGGCTTGTCCTTATAAGAAAACCTACTTCAACTGGTTCACAGGTAAAAGCGAAAAATGCATCCTTTGTTTCCCTCGACTTGAAGTCGGTGAAGCGCCAGCTTGCTTCCACTCGTGCGTTGGCCGGATCCGCTATCTTGGTGTGTTGCTCTACGATGCAGATCGGCTGGAGGAAGTTGCCAATTTGCCCGACGACCAGTTGGTCGAGGGGCAGCGTTCCTTAATTCTCAATCCCCACGATCCCGAGATCATTCGCAAAGCCCAGTCGGCGGGAATTCCCGACGGCGTGATCGAGTCGGCCCAACGCTCGCCAGTCTACAAGTTTGTGATGGATTGGAAGATCGCCCTTCCGCCGCACATTGAGTATCGCACCTTGCCGATGCTTTTTTATGTGCCTCCGATGTCTCCGGTGATAGCCAATTTTGAAGATGGCCTGGCCAGCCACAAAATGCAGAAGCTGTTCCATGGCATTGACGAGGCACGTGTGCCAATGAAGTACTTTGCCAATCTCTTTGGCGGTGGACACGAAGGGGTCGTACGCTACGCCATGGGCAAGCAACTGGCTGTCCGTTGGCACCGCCGCGCTGAGACGGTAGGCGACGTCGACAGAGCCACGGCCGACCGTTTCCTTCGCGAGGCAAACTGCACAATTGAAGAAGCCGAAGCAATCTACAAACTCACGTCACTATGCACGTTCGAAGATCGATTTGTCATTCCCCCCATGTACCGGGAGCAGGCGATCGAAATGGTCAAGGAACCGCACGAGCAGCGGGCCGAATCCGGCTTCGGATTCGTTGGTGGTCTACAGAGGGGGCTTTAATGTCAGACTTACCAATCGTCGAAGCGATCTCCTCGGAGGCACCGGTTCCAGAAAAAGTGCGCAGTCTCGGCACGATCAGCAAACTGCTGAATTATCCCGACGAGCACTATCTCCAATTAGTCGAGATGCTCTACCTCATTGTGCAAGCGCAGTTGCCCGAGGCAGCCAAAGGGATTTCCGAATTTGGCCATTTTGTCGAGCAGTGCGTAGATCACGAATTGGAAGAGGCTTACACACGCACGTTTGATGTGAATCCTTCTTGTGCCTTGGAAATCGGTTGGCATCTATTCGGCGAAGACTACATGCGTGGCCAATTCCTGGTGCGGATGCGAGGCGAACTAGCCAAGTATGAGATTCCCGAATCGGGTGACCTGCCGGACCATCTCACCCATGTGTTAGCTGCCATCGCATCCATGCCCGATGAAGAGGCGTGTCAATTCACACATGCTTGTGTGTTCCCTGCGCTCTTCAAGATGCAGACGTCGCTGGACAAGAACCACTCGCCCTTTCGCCACCTGATTCGTTGCCTCCTTCTAGTGCTGGAGGAGTATTACGGTAAGGGTGAGTCTTGGGGAGAAAACGATGAAAAAATGCTACGCAACACTGATTCCTTCCCTGGTCAGAACGGCCCTCGCCCCCCAGGCATGAGTGATCCACTACGTTCGTATTCCATGCCCAACTCGACCTGTGGTGAGAGGGAAATCGAATTCGTGCCCTTGCAGATGCAATATGCAGCACCCGCAATCCAACCGGCCGCAATCAACGGCAACCCAATAAGAGATTGAGATGAGTCAGCACTTTTTCGATCAATTCCTGTTCGTGGCGCTACCTTACGTGTGCTTGTTTACGTTCTTCCTGATGACCATCTATCGCTACAGGGTCCAGTCATTTTCCTACTCAAGCCTGTCGAGCCAGTTTCTGGAGAATAAACACCATTTTTGGGCGGTTGTGCCATTTCACTATGGGATTTTGGTAGTTACGGCGGGACATTTCCTCGCATTTCTAATTCCCCGCTCACTACTTGCTTGGAATAGCAAGCCCTGGCGGCTCTACGTGTTGGAAATCTCGGCACTCGCATTCGGCATCCTGACTTTGATTGGTCTAGTGGGAGTAATTGTGCGGCGAATTAGTAGCAGCAAGGTACGCATGGTCACCACACCGACGGACTGGCTGTTGTTTCTCATGTTGTTGGTGCAGACCGTCAGCGGAGTGAGCATCGCTCTGTTTTATCCTTGGGGTTCTTCCTGGTTTGCAACGAATATGTCGCCCTATTTATGGTCAATTCTCAAACTTGATCCTGACGTTACCTTTGTGGCTGCGATGCCTTGGCTGGTCAAGTTGCATATAGTACTGGCATTTCTCACGATTGGATTCTTTCCCTTTACCCGACTCGTCCATGTGCTGGTAATCCCCAACCCCTACTTGTGGCGGAAGACACAAGTCGTGCGTTGGTATAGTCGCAGCGGCCCGAAAACTTGATTACCTAGATTCAATAACGCAATAGTTTTTCACTATGAATAATGATCTCACACCAGCTGACGAACGCACCGGGTGGTGGATTCTGGCAGTCAACACATTTGCCTTCACCATTTGCTTTGCGGCATGGATGATGAATGGCGTGTTGATTACGTACTTAGTAGACAACGGCTTGTATTTCTGGGACCCTGCGAAGATGGGCTGGTTAATCGGCATTCCCGTGGTAACCGGTGCGATTTTTCGACTTCCGTTAGGGATTGCGACCGACAAATGGGGAGGGCGAATCGTTTACGGGCTGCTACTCTTCTTCGCAGCCGTCCCGATGTATTTGGTAAGCTATTGCGATTCCTATTGGCAGTTTTTTCTGGCAGGATTAGGTTTTGGTTTCTGCGGCACGAGTTTTGCGGTCGGCATCGCATACACTTCGGTGTGGTTTCCTAAGCATCGACAGGGAACCGCGCTGGGCATCTTTGGTGCCGGGAATGCAGGTGCAGCCCTCACAAGTCTGGGGGCTCCCCACCTTCTCAATTGGCTAACTTCCAATGGCGAAAATCTCGAAGCATGGAGGACTCTGCCGAAGATCTACTCGGCCATATTGGTTGCCACCGGGGTTATTTTTCTGCTGACCACCACGAACCGAGTAGCAGCTGGCAACGCTACGAAAACGCTCTTAGAGCGGTTGGAACCTCTTAAGCACATGCGGGTCTGGCGCTTTGGGCTTTACTACTTTTTTGTCTTCGGTGGATTCGTGGCGCTCGCCCAGTGGTTGGTTCCGTATTACGTCAATGCTTACGCTACCAGCGTAGCGCTGGCAGGTGCGTTGGCGGCTTGCAATAGCCTTCCTTCGGGAGTCATCCGAGCAGCAGGGGGCTGGATGTCGGACAGATGGGGTGCCCGATCAGTTATGTACTGGGTACTGGGGTCTTCATTCGTCTGCTGCGCCCTGTTGGTCGTTCCGCAGATGGACATCCATGCGCCGGGAAGCGGGATTATGGCTAGTACCTCTGGTAAAGTGATTCGAGTCAACGCAAATGAAGTCGTTGTAAAGTCCACAAAGACCGGTCTTGAAAAGACTTATAAGTTGAAGCCGAAAGTGAGGGAACTTGTATCTCAAGAAGATCGTGCAAGGGACGTCTTGGTGCTTCCACGTTCGATGTCTTGGCAGGAATCAGTTGTGAAGGAAGGGCAGGAAGTCGGTAAGAAAGAGTTGCTGGCACGTGGCATCACGCAGATCTTTTTTCAAGCCAATATTTGGGTCTTCACCGCATTGAGCCTCATCGTTGGTGCGGTGATGGGCATCGGCAAGGCAGCCGTATATAAGCACATTCCTGACTACTTCCCTAACGATGTAGGCGTAGTTGGCGGCATCGTCGGAGTGCTGGGGGGATTGGGTGGATTCATCTGTCCAGTGATCTTTGGCTATCTACTACAAGCTACCGGCCTATGGACATCGTGTTGGATGTTCTTCATGGTCCTCATTGCAGTGTGTTTCATTTGGATGCACGTCGTGATCCAACGGATGATGCGCAGCCAGGCTCCCGAACTCTCAACGCGAATCGAGTAACCACACACAATGGCACAAACACTTGAACATTGGGATGTCGAGGATTCTGCATTCTGGGATTCGACAGGCAAATCCATTGCCAATCGCAACCTGTGGATTTCGATTCCTAACCTCCTCTGTGGATTCTCGGTCTGGCTTTACTGGGGCATGATTGTCAAGGTGATGCAACGACTGCATTTTGCCAACACCGAGTTGTTCAATTTCTCGTTTAATAACGAGGGCCAAACCTACGACGACGCGGGCTACCGGGCTCTATTATTCACACTTCCGGCGGTGGCCGGGCTGGCGGGTGCGACACTTCGGATTCCCAACTCGTTCATGATTGCGATCTGCGGCGGGCGGACTGTCAAGTTCATGACCACGGTCATGCTGATCATACCTGCCTTGCTGACAGGGCTGGCCCTCCGAAATCCGGAAACGCCGTTCTATGTCTACATCATCCTGGCAGCATTCTCAGGCGTCGGTGGTGGGGCGTTTGCGTCGAGCATGTCGAACATTTCTTTCTTCTTCCCCAAGCGGATGCAAGGTCTTGCGCTCGGGCTCAACGCGGGATTAGGTAATGCCGGGGTCAGCGTGATGCAGTTCCTCGTTCCTTGGGTTATCACCCGGAGCCTATTTGGTGGAATCGGTGGCGACCCTCAGGTGTTTCTTGCCAATGGCGAGAACCAGCAACTCTGGATCCAGAATGCAGCCCTAGTATGGGTGCCACTTATGACCGTGCTGGCCATCATGGCATGGGTGTTGATGAACAATCTGCCGCAGCACAAGTGCGGTCCAACACCTGTGGCCATTGGCAAATATCTTTGGTTACAGATGATCGGTTTTCTTGGCACCGCTGTGGGAGTCATCTTCCTGATATTCGTTCCTTTGCCAATTCCGGAATTGGTGCGAATCTTTTTAGTGCTGCTCGTTTCAGTAATTACCACTTTGCTGGGCATGCGATTTATGACTCCACAGGCTATTCAACAACCCCTCAATAGTCAGTTCGCCATCTTTCGTAATAAACACAACTGGGTCATGACATGGCTCTACGTGATGACGTTCGGCTCGTTCATCGGCTACGCGAACGCATTCCCCAAGTTGATCGACGATATCTTCGTCACATCCACCAATGGACTAGTTACTTCGCATTACATCTGGATTGGGGCCGCCGTAGGGGCGCTCATCCGTCCGGTAGGAGGTTGGCTGTCCGACAAATTAGGAGGTGCGCGAGTCACCCAGTGGGATACTTGGATCATGGTCGCATCCACGATCTTGGCTGGCTATATCGTTGCGTTGGCAGGAGAAAGTGAGACACCGGAAAAGTATTTTATTCCGTTCCTCGTGACTTTTATCGTGTTATTCGCCACCACAGGAATCGGTAACGGATCGACTTTCCGCATGATCCCTCTCATCTTTTCGAAAGAACAAGCGGGGCCAGTCCTCGGCTGGACTTCTGCCATTGCTGCCTACGGTGCCTACTTAATTCCCCAGATATTTGCTACGCAGATTGAAGCAGGCACTCCAGAATATGCACTCTACGGGTTTGCCGTCTATTACGCAAGTTGTTTGGTCGTGAACTGGTGGTTTTATGCTCGACCCGGTGCAGAAATCAAGTGTTAAGCGACAGGTAAGTTTGGACAGAAAACGATGCAACAACGAGTCTTCTTGATCGTGCTCTCCATCGGCGTGTGCTTTGGGCTCTCGCTGCTCGTGTCAGCAATGAGCTTGTTGCATATGCCCGACAACCAGCAAGGCTATGCCCCCGAGCAACCGATCAGCTACTCCCATCGCCTCCACGCCGGCGAATTGCAGATCGACTGCAAGTTTTGTCACCATGCGGCGCAATCGGGGCGATATGCTGGCATTCCTTCGTCGGAAGTCTGCATGAAGTGCCATCGTTACGTGACTGCTCCCTTTGACCAGATGCAACAAGAGCTTCAATTGGCTGACAAAGAAGAACGTAAACCCCAGACCATTGTCTCGCCAGAACTTAAGAAACTCTACGATTCCTTAGCACTCGACGAAAACCTCCAGCCGATTGAAGGCGATACGCCAAAGTCGATTCCTTGGGTGCGCGTGCATAATCTGCCCGACTTCGCCTGTTTCAACCACCAGGCTCATGTCGCGGCAGGTGTGACGTGCCAGACTTGCCATGGTCCGGTTGAATCCATGGAACGTGTGAGTCAGTTTGCAACACTTTCGATGGGTTGGTGTGTCAATTGTCATCGTGACTCAACTCGTGATGGCGTCAATGGCCGTGAGGTCCACGCTGCCACCGATTGCGCGGTTTGCCACCATTAGTTTTCAAACATGACTGCCATGAATCATAATTCTGACGAACATCGATCTCTCGACACTGAACCTCGGGGTCTACGAAGAGTGCCCACTGGTGATTTCGTCTCGGCGGAAGAAGCTCCGGCGCTGAGCCGACGAGAGTTCTTGGAAGCGGCCGGGTTTTCACTCTCGTTGGCAGCCATGAGCGGCTGCGGTCGCGCCCCTGTTGAATCAGCCTTGCCGTTTCCGATCCAGCCCGTTGGTTCTATCCCCGGTCGTCTCCAATACTATGCTTCAACTTGCACGGGCTGTCCGGCAGCTTGCGGACTTCTCATCGGAACTCGCGATGGCCGACCACTAAAGATGGAAGGCTTGCCAGAGCACCCACTCTCGAAGGGTGGGCTATGTGCGGTTGGACAAGCACTACCGATAGGCCTCTATGACAGCCACCGTCTGACAGGTCCACTTCGAGCAGACAAGGAGGCCGAGTGGGCACAGGTGGATGATGAAATTCTTGAGGCCCTTCGTCGGATTCAAGACCAAGAACAGCAAGTTGTGGTTGTAACGTCAACAGTTACCAGCCCGACTTTCCAAGCGAGTATCAATAGTTTTCTTGCTCAGTTCAAGAATGCCAAACACGTCGTGTTCGATGCAGTAAGTTCCTCGGCAATTCTGGATGCACACGAGCAAACTCATTCAATGCGTGTGCTACCCCATTATCGGTTTGATCGCGCAGAAGTCGTGGCATCGTTCGGAGCCGATTTTCTCGGAACCTGGATTTCGCCTGTCGAGTTCACTTCTGATTGGAGTACCTGGCGCGTTCCCACTGAGCAGTCACCAAAGATGTCCTATCATGTTCAATTGGAAAGTCGGATGTCTCTCACCGGAAGTAATGCGGATCGCAGACTCTCGATTCACCCGAGCAACCAAGGGCTGCTGGTGGCGTCTCTGGCGGACAAGTTAGCGGCAACGGCTGGCAGGCAACTTGAGCAGCGACTGGCACCGAGTATCTCAGAAAGCGACGAGAATATTGTCTCGGAACTCGCCGCGCGACTATGGAAGGCACGGGGGAAGAGCCTTGTGCTCTGTGATAGTCAAGATGTTAGCGTCCAGGTAAACATCAATTTCATTAATGACCTGTTGGGCAATTACGAATCAACTCTTGATCTAGAGCGTCCAAGCCTTCAGCGGCAAGGCAACGACCGAGAAGTCCAGCAACTGGTCGAGGACATTCAGTCTGCGCAAGTTGGTGCACTGATTGTTGCCGAGGTCGATCTGTTATACGATCTCGCCGGACAAGAATCTCTCGCTGCAGCAGTCGATAACATCCCATTGACGATTAGCATCTCGCCGCGCGTGGATGAGTTTGCCGCGATTGCCAAATTTGTTTGTCCTGATCACCATCCCCTGGAATCATGGTCAGATGCGGAACCGATCAGCGGTTTGATCAGCTTGATTCAGCCGACGATTCGCCCACTGAGAAATACTCGAGCCATCGTGGAAAGTCTGGCAATCTGGTCTGGCCAACCTCAGGCAGCCTCTGAAGTACTTCAAAATCACTGGGAAAAGGCTATTTTCCCGTGCCGTCAGTCAACGGATCCTGACCAGTTCATTGCCTTTTGGGAAAAGACATTGCAAGACGGATTTGTCGAAGTCAGTCGAGAGAACGACGCGGCCAGTCCGTTTGATGCGAATGCTCTTAGCCCTCAGACCGATACTTCGCCTGCTAACGAATTTTCCTTGGTGCTCTATAACAAGGTGTCCATGCGCAGCAGTCGTCACTCGCATAACCCCTGGCTCCAAGAACTTCCCGACCCCGTTTCCAAAGTATCTTGGGACAATTACGTTTGCATTTCTCCCCGGGATGCTGAAAAGCTAGGGATCGCAGACGGAGATGTGGTCAAAGTTTCAGACGGCAAGAATGGATCCCAGATCGAGTTACCAGCCTTGATTCAGCCCGGTCAACATGACCGGGTCTTGGCGATTGCCCTCGCTTACGGATGCAAAGGGACCGATCGCTTTGCGAAGATTGGGCCGCAATGGATCGAAGCCCGACC
>CALMBE010000106.1 GCA_937860165.1 uncultured Planctomycetaceae bacterium | reverse complement strand
TCCGGCGTGGGCATGTGAATCGTCGAGAAAACATGGCCACAGCGGAGTACCGCCGAGGCCATGGCACCCTCATCTTGAAAAACTGATTGGCCCTGGGAAATGACAGCGAAACTATGGTAACGGAATGCCTAGGTCAGTCCTCAAAACACGAAAAAAGTGGCCTGAGGCTAGTCTCGCCTACAATCCGCGCTAGTTATAATGGAGGTTTGCTGAATCTTCATTTTGAGCGAGCCACCAATGCGTAGTAACCGAATTGCTTTTCTAATCCTGTGTTGCTCCATCTTCTGGTGGGGGAGCGTCGGTGACTCGCTACGTGGGCAAGAGAACGGCTCCACGTTTGATCCCCCGGTCACCGAAACCGTGATCGCGACGGATCAGCCTGCGGCTCCTGTTGCTAACAGTTCGGTCGGCAAAGCCAAGAATGTGATTCTCATGATCGGCGATGGCATGGGTCCGCAACAATTGGAATTGCTCTTTGCCTACACCAACTATTCCAAGCAATCTCAGCAGGCTTCGGCGATCGAAGAACTGGCGGACTGTGGGGAAGTTGGGATCGTGCGGACCGAACCCCATGGGGCGATAGTTGTCGATTCTGCCGCGGCTGCCACGCAGCTTGCGACCGGTGCCTGGGCGGGCTCCGAAATGGTGGGGGTCGACTTTCGGGGAAATTCAGTACCCACGGTCTTGGAGATTGCGCGTGACAAGGGCAAATCGACGGGCTTGGTCTCGGATACGCGGATGACCCACGCGACACCGGCAGGATTTGCCGCGCATCAGAAACATCGCTTCATGGAAAATGAAATTGCTGTCGACATGCTCGCCAGTCGGTGCGATGTCTTGTTGAGCGGCGGTCTCCGACACTGGGTGCCTCAAGCTGTGAATGACCGCGACTCCGCAACGTATCTGGCGATGGTGCAAATGATCGGCGGGGCTTTTGACCCTGTCTCGAAGCGGGAAGACAATCGGAATTTGCTGCTGGAAGCCCGGGGGGATTATCAGTTGGTGTTCGACCGCACGGCACTTGGACGTGTGGAATCGAGCCGAGTACTGGGGTTATTTGCCAATTCAGAGATGATCGATGCGATTGGCGAGCAGAACGCCGTCGCAGCGGGGGTCCGCACGGAGCCGACTCTCGTGGAAATGAGCGAAAAAGCGTTGGAACTTCTCGCAAAAAATCCGGCGGGTTTTTTCCTGATGATCGAGGGAGGACAAATCGATTGGGCTGGGCACAACAACGACGCCGGGGACATGCTCCAGGAGCTGATCCAATTTGACGAATCGGTCAGACTGGTCTCCGAGTGGGCCAGCAAACGCGACGACACATTGGTCCTTGTCACCGCGGATCATGAAACAGGGGGATTCGGTTTTAGCTACTCGGGGCGTGAACTTCCCAAGGCCAGGCCGCTTCAGGGAGCTGTGTTTCGAGGCGAAAAGTTCCATCCAGTCTTTAACTATGCTCCCCATCGAGTGCTGAACCGGCTGACCCGGCAGCGGAAGAGTTTCTATCAGATTTTCACCGAGTTTGACGCCCTGCCGGTCAAAGAACAGACCGCAGAAAAACTGCAGGTGCTGGTGAATGAAGCGGTGAAGCCGTTGAGGATATCCTTGAAAGATGCCACCGATCTGCTCACGCGCGTGCCCAATCGCAACTATCGTAAGGGGCATCCTTATCTCGGAACAAAGACAGTACCGCAAATTCCCGACCAAGAAGAATTTTATGTGTACGGTGAAAACTTGCGGATGAATCGGCTTGGGCATATTTTGGGAGCACAACAACACGTCGTGTGGGCGACCGGCACGCATACCAGCACCCCTGTGGCGGTCATTAGCGCGGGGCCGGGTTCGAGTCGATTTTCGGGGATGATGCACGCGACTGATCTCGGGAAACGGATGATTGAGATCGTCGAAGGGAAGTAGGTGGAGAGTCGAGAGCTAAGAGTCGAGAGCTAGAAGTTGAGAGGCGCTGGGTGCTAGGTGAATTGCCGACAGCCAACAGCCGATAAGTGATCCCATGAAATCGCTCACGCATGAATTGTGGATGAATGTCCCGCAGCGCCGGGCTATTGTCTCGATTCACGCCGATGTCGAGCGACTTGTCGAGCAAAGTGGTGTGCAGGAGGGTTTGGTCCTGGTCAACGCGATGCACATTACCGCGAGTGTGTTCATCAACGACAACGAGCCGGGCCTGCACCGCGACTACGACAAGTGGCTCGAAGAACTGGCACCCTTTGATCCCTCGCCCCAGCGTTATCACCACAATCGTACCGGCGAAGACAATGCCGATGCCCACCACAAGCGCCAAATCATGGGCCGTGAGGTCGTGGTGGCAATCACCGAGGGCCGCTTGCACCTTGGCCCCTGGGAACACATTTTTTACTATGAGTTCGACGGCCAGCGCCGAAAGCGCGTGCTGGTGAAAATCATTGGCCAATAATGTTGGAGAGCCGGAAAGTGAGCATGCCTGCGAAACCGCGCATCCGAGCAGTGGAAATGTTTCCCTTGAATGACGATGCCGAGGGTAGTTATGTGCTGCGCGATCCGAGTGGGCTGGCCAGTACGGTCGTGCTTCCTCCCGCCGTAGCGGTTTTGATTTCGTTGATGAACGGGCGGCGGACGCTCGATGAGATTTGCGATGAGTTTAAGCACTCGGCGGGCCAACGCATTGCCCGCGAGGAAGTGGAACATCTCGTTGCCCAGCTCGAGGAATTGCATTTCCTGGAGAGTGCTCGCTTTGCCGAGTACGAACGCCAGCAAGGCGCAGCCTACTTGGCACTCCAGGTTCGTCCCTCCGCTCATGCCGGTGGGGCTTATCACGGCGAACCTGGGGAGTTGCGATTGCAACTTGGCGAACTGTTCACTTGCCCGGAAGGGCCAGGGTTACTGCCCTGGGAGGGAAATGGTCGCCATCTCTCCGAGCAACAAGGCCGATTGTGTGGGGTCATAAGCCCACACATCGACTTTCGCCGAGGCGGGGCGAGTTTTGCGTGGGCTTATGATCGTGTCGTTACCGAATCCCAGGCTAAGGTATTTGTCATCCTGGGGACGGCCCATACCCCACTCAAAAGTTTTTACAGCATTTCACGGAAAGATTTTGATACTCCCCTAGGAACCACACACACCAACCGCGAATTTGTCGACGCACTGGCCAATCGCTTGGGTTCTCACGTAAGCATGTTTAGCGACGAACTCCCTCATCGCCATGAACATTCCATCGAGTTTCAAGCACTGATGTTGCAGTTCGTGCTGGGGGGGAGGCGAGATTTCACCATCGTTCCGATCTTGGTTGGCTCCTTTCATCCGTTTGTAAATCAAGATCGCTTGCCACTCGAGTCGACAGAAGTTGCAGATTTTATCGCGGCCTTGCGGGACACTGCCGGCGCTTGGCCGAAGGAAGTCTGCTTGATCGGTGGAGTCGACATGGCTCATATCGGCCCGCAATTTGGCGATCCTGATTTGCTGGACGACACGAGGTTGAAATTGCAGTGGACCGATGACCAACAACTCCTGGCGAAGGCACTTGCCGGCGATGCCGCGGCTTGGTTTAGGCATGTGGGCCAACAGGGCGATGCAAACCGAATCTGCGGACTCGCACCGATGTACACGCTGCTGGAAACGCTCCAGCCCCAGCGAGGCGAGTTGCTGAAATACGACCAAGCGGTGGCCGAGGATCGTTCGTCGTGCGTGAGTTTCGCCGCTGCGGCTTTTTATGAGTGAGGCGATTTATTCAGGTCGTTCTAAATCAGACCGTTCTTTTTGCCGCATCCGAGCATTGCCTCTCAAGACAGCTATCAATAGTCCAGCTGACAAAATCGCTAGAGGCAATAGGATCTCTGCCCCGTCAAGGCCAACGACATACATGACCACGCTGGCGATAGTAACGACGTAGAAGATTTCTCTGAGACCAAAATGGAAGGGCCGCATTGATACTATTCTGCGTTGCTTTTTTGCTTCAGAATACCCCGAAGGGGTTAAAGCCATTAGCCGGGGGTAAGACCAAGCGAGTTTTACGAGTTTGGGCGCCACCCCCGGTATCAAGATCAAGAAATCCATCGGCCGAGCAACACATGTCGTGTACCGTAATGGTGTTGCCGAGGCCGAAAGTGGTGCGGCTGATTTCGTCCTCGTTCGCGCTCCGCCGGAACACAGCGCCAACACCTCGGACGACTACTTAATATTGCGCGAGTATCCGGGGGTGTTGTCGCTAAGGCTCCTCAACCCCCGGCTATTGGCTTCCATCCCTTCGGGATGAGTTCATGTGGAATCTACAGTCGGCAATTCGCAATCGCGGTTTCCAAGATTGCGGTTGCCCCGAGAGCTTCGAGCTGCTCCATGATGCCGATGACTTCGCCCCGTTTGACCATCGCCCGCACGCTGCACCAGTTGGCATCTTCGAGTCGATTGACGGTCGGCGAATTGTAGCCGGGGGTGATCTTTTCGGCCTCGGCCAGTTTTTTCGCGGGGACATTGTATTCCAGGAGCGAATACGCCCGGGCGATGACGACCCCCTCGAGTCGACGCACGACTCGATCGCAGAGTGCTCGGTGGGAGGTCTTGGGGTTTTGTATCAACACCGTTTCGTAGCGCCCGATTTCGTCGAGTATTCGCAAGCGATTGGCAGCTAGGGTGCTGCCAGTTTCCACCAAATCGACAATCGCGTCGGCGATTCCCAGGGCGATCATTACTTCCACTGAGCCGGTTAGTTTGACGGTGTGTGCCACGACGCCATGTTTCGAGAGATACCCTTGGGTGACATTGGGAAAACTCGTGGCGACGCGTTGATTCGCTAGCGCTTTGGGGGAGTCGATTTTCCCCTCTTCGGGGACGCAGACGGCGAGTCGGCAGTTGCCCACGCCGAGGGTGAGCCGTTCGACCAAGGTGACACCACTTTCCGCCACGAGATCGGCACCTGTGATTCCCAGATCGATGGCGCCTTCGGCACACAAAATGGGGATGTCATCGGTGCGGAGGAATGTGACATCGATGGGCATCTCTTTCACGCGGGCGAAGAGACTGCGATCTTGGCGACGAAACCGGAGCCCCGCTTCGAGGAGCAGTTCCGTGGAGATCTCAGCCAATCGCCCCTTGCTGGGAACACCGATACGTAAATTTTCTGTCATGCTTTGACTCAAGTTTAGTTTCACGCAGAGGCGCGGAGGCCGCAGAGTCAAATTATTGGGAACACTAATAACCACTAATTCTCACGAATCTAAAAAAAAATATTAGCGAAGATTAGTGCTTATTAGTGTTCTTTGTATTTACCCTGCGTCCTCTGCGCCTCTGCGTGAAAATGAATTATTACGAATTGCGTGACGCTTTTTCTTCTATTCCCGAGACACCAAACCGGCGGGCAAGTTCGGCCTCGACTTCGGCGAAGGTCACACCTCGCCAGGCCAGGAGCACGAGCAGATGGTACAGCACATCCCCCGCTTCGCAAATGGTGTGCTGTCGGCCTGCTTCGTCGGGCTCACCGGCGGCCTCGACGACTTCCGCTGCCTCTTCGATGATCTTGCCTCCAATTTTCTCGACCCCTGCGGCAAGCAATTTGGCCGTGTAGGATTTTTCCTGCGTGGCTTGCTTGCGCGCCTCGATGATTTGCTCGAGTAAGTCGATGGGTCTGTTGGAAGTAGGCATACGATGTGAGGATATCTGTTCGGTGTGACTTCCCGGATTCGGCTTACTAGGTCAGAATGAAATCGGGGGTAACTGGTGACCCTCCAGTTTAAGCATCGACGGGAATCGTGGCAATTGGCCGCCGGACCCCATTTCAGCATACTCCAGCAATCGGAAATCACCTGCTTTGATAGAAGCTCAACCAGACCTGGATTGTTGGTATCTCAGCGGGGCCACGGCAGTAGGAAAAACGCAAGTCGCCCTCGCCCTCGCTCGACGGATCAATGCTGAGATCATCTCGCTCGATTCGATGGCGATCTACCGGGGCATGGACATTGGCACGGCAAAACCGACTCCCGAGGAACTTACGCAAGTTCCTCACCACTTGATCGATGTCGTTGATCCCTGTGAAGACTTCAGCGTCGAGCGGTATCTCACATTAGCCCACGCCGCCATCTCCGAAATCCGCTCACGGGGCCGGGAAGTCTTGTTTGTTGGCGGGACTCCGTTGTATCTGAAAGCGATGCTGCGCGGCTTGTCTTCGGGGCCCCCCGCTGATTGGCAACTGCGGGATGATCTGGCCGCCGAGGTGGCAGCCGTCGGCAGCGAATCGCTCCATCTGCGGCTGGAACAACTCGATCCGCTGGCTGCCTCGCAGATACATCCCCGCGACGCGCGACGCTTGATTCGGGCGATCGAGGTATTTCGTTCCACTGGGCAGCCGATTAGTCACCAGCAACTCCAGTTTGAACAGGGAACCCAGGCCGAAGATTGCCGAGTGTTCGCTCTCCGACGCCCGCGGGAAGAGCAACATGCAAGGATCAACCAGCGCGTGGAACAAATGTTCGAGCGCGGGCTGGTAGGGGAAGTGGAACAACTCCTGGCCGAATATACAGCACTCGGACGCACCGCCAGCCAAGCTGTCGGGTATCGTGAGGTGATCGAATATCTTGCGGGAGGCGATTACGCGGCGATGATAACGCAGATCAAAACGCGTACCCGGCGGTTTGCCAAGCGCCAAGGGACTTGGTTCCGTAGTTTGAGCGAATGCCGATTCGTGGATCTCACCGGAGAATGCGACGCAGAAGTCGTGGCGGAAAGGATTGCAGTGAGTTAGCCGGTATCGTCTCGATGCCGTTCTTAACTCGGCATCGGAACGATGCCGGCTAACTTCGCACAAAATGCCCGCTGCGGCCGCCGGATTTTTCTTCGAGTTGAATCTGTTCGATTCGCATTCCGCGATCGACGCTTTTGCACATGTCGTACACCGTGAGGGCGGCAACCGAGACCGCGGTGAGGGCTTCCATTTCGACCCCCGTCTTGGCGGTGACTTCTACGATGGCTTCGATTCGCAAGCCGTCGTCGCCGACTTCCTTAAAAATGATTTGCACGGTGTCTAAGGGCAAGGGATGGCAGAGCGGGATGAGGTCGCCAGTTCGTTTGGCGGCCATGATTCCCGCCAGCCGTGCCACTTCGAGGACATCCCCTTTGGCGAGCTGGCGGTCCATGATGAGGTGCCGCGTCGCCGGTTGCATTCGCACCAATCCACTGGCTCGGGCCACGCGATGCGAGATCGGCTTCGCACCGATATCGACCATGTGGCTGGCACCTTGCTCGTCGAAGTGGGTGAGCTCAGTCAGGTCCTCGTCGTCAGACAAATGTTCAATGTCTCCCAGGGCTTTACGGGCTCGATCCACATCTTCCTGTCGGATGACGACATGCACACTGCCTAGCGTACCTGGCAACAATCCGGCCGTAAACTCGTCGGTAATGCGCGCCTGGATGTCTCGTGCTTCGAGTGCGGCGACGATCATGGCGGCCTCCATTTCATTGGAGGCCGTGGTTAGGGTGACCGGGTGATTCGATGAGGTTTTCATGGTCTCCGCCTGGGCTGCTATGTGGATTACGTGGGACAGGCGACACAACTGTCATTATCTCGGCCAACGGCGTGTTGAGAATCCCCAATGGGTCCAAGGGGGAGAATTTCCTGCGGTGGACGGCGTCAAAATAAGAGTGCCCCCCGGACCGCGTGGCCGTCCGGCTAAG
>CALMBE010000105.1 GCA_937860165.1 uncultured Planctomycetaceae bacterium | reverse complement strand
GCGGAGTACCGCCGTGGCCATGGCACCCTCATTTGGAGAAAACTGATCGGCCCTGGTATGGCCTGTAGGGCCGATCGCTTATCCGAAATATGGCGTTTGCCGGTCCGCCGCGGCGGATTCCGATGCCGGTTTATTTGAGAAAACCCTGAAAGCGGCACCGGAACGGTGCCGGCTAACCAACTGCGAAGTGCTAGCGGCTCGAATTCAGCCAAATTCGAGTTTTTTGATTCGCGCTTGGCAGAAAAATTGTCTTTTGGTAGGCTTCCTTTCCACTCGTCGAATAGTCCTCTTCTTGGTGAATGCTACGGCAGTGGAATATGTGGCAGGATGATCGCAATCCCGAAGGAAACGGGTCCGGTTCGTTCGCAAACTTGGTGAGCAGACTCCGTGGTTGGGTCGCCCAGCGAGATGACATTGCGCATGGAGCAGGCGATGGTGCTAGTACTTTTCACTCTCCGAGTACGCTGAATACCGACAGGCCGACAGGGAAGGAAGCCGAGATGAGCCAGGATTCAAAACAGCAGCTTCGAGTTCATATCCGCTGGATGATCCGCCGAGATATGCCCGAGGTACTCGCCATCGAACAAGAGAGCTTCGAGTTTCCGTGGTTCGAGGAGGACTTTATCCGCTGCCTGCGTCAACGCAATTGCATCGGTATGGTGGCCGAACACGGCGAGCGGGTCGTGGGTTTCATGATCTACGAACTGCACAAGACGCGGCTCCACATCCTCAACTTTGCGGTGACCCAAAACATGCGTGGCCGCGGGATCGGTCGGCAGATGGCCGAGAAACTCGTGAGCAAGCTTTCCAGCCAGCGGCGTACGCGGATTACTCTGGAAGTCCGCGAAACCAATCTCATTGCCCAACTATTTTTCAAGCAAGTAGGGTTCCGCGCGACGAATGTATTGCGATCGTACTACGAAGATTCCCCGGAAGACGCTTATGTGATGCAATTCTACTGTCCGGAGGAGCTTCCCAGCATATTGGGAGGCAATCGAATCGACCGCCTGGCGGGGTAGGAAAAGCCGAACACTCTGCCGCAAGGGCGAAGTGTTCTGACCGCTAGGTCTTCTGTGTCGCTGCTTGCCAAGTGGCTTCGTTGGGGTCCCATTGGGATTCGAGGGCGTTGAGCGCTTGTTCGATGCGCTTGCGAAACTCTTCGACGCTTTCCTCCGCGCCGATGGTTAGCGGTTCGCCGAAGTAACCGTCGACAGTGCAGAAGGGCTTAGGGATTTGGATACGGTCCCAAGCCTTGCGAACAATCCATCTTCGGGTGGGGATGGCAACTACAACCAAGACTGCGGCGGAGGTGTCTTTGGCGAGTGCGGCGATTCCTTTGCGAACCTGATTGCGTGGCCCGCGCGGTCCGTCGACCGCCAAGTAAGCAGGCTTGCCACTGTTGACATGCTCGATCATTTCGCCCAGTGCCTCGATTCCCCCCTTATCTTGATTGTGGCGGCGATTCGAACCACGCACGGGTTTGATTCCCAAAGACTTGAGAATCGGAACAATCAGTTCGCCGTCGCCGGAGCGGGACACCATTGCCGCCACCCCTGGTTCGGCACCAGCCAGGGTACTGAGTTGATGGGCGTGCAGGAGGGCGTACACATAGCGAGTCCCAGCCGACTTCAAGGCAGGCCTGGGATCGTTGTGAACCCGCACCCTCCACGTTTTCCGGGCCAACCTGAGGAGGGCTGTGAGGGCATAACTGGCGATTTTCGTCGAAAACTTCACTAGGATTGGGGAAAATGTAACACTGGGTAATTGGTCTAAAACGGATGTAATTCAACTATATCCCGTGGCCTTGCATGAACCCAGCAGGGGGGATTGTTATCAGGAGGACTGCAAAGTCAATTGAGGCCTCCCTTGAGTGTCATTCCGAGTGAGGT
>CALMBE010000104.1 GCA_937860165.1 uncultured Planctomycetaceae bacterium | reverse complement strand
GACCAGCGCGGTCGGCGCCTACCTCAGCTTTTTTCTCGACGGCGCCACCGGCGGCCTGATCGTGACGTTGCAGACCTTGCTGTTCCTCGCCGCCTTCGTGTTCGCGCCCAAGCACGGGATCCTGGCGGCGCGTCGCCACCAATCCCGCCAAATATCCCGCCTTGAAACCGGCGTCGATATTCACGACGGCGACATTACTGGCGCAACTATTGAGCATTGCCAAGAGTGCCGCTAACCCACCAAGATTGGCACCGTAGCCGACACTGGTGGGCACAGCAAATACAGGACACGCTACATATCCACCCACGACACTCGGCAGGGCCCCTTCCATTCCCGCCACGACGACGATGGCATCGGAGTCGGCAAACTCGGCCAAGCGGGCTGGCAGGCGGTGGGGCCCAGCCACGCCGACATCATGGACCATCGTGGTCCGAACTCCCATCCAGGTAAGTGTTTCCCGGGCTTCTTCGGCAACAGGCAGGTCGCTGGTGCCTGCGGTAATCACGGCCACATGGCCCACTTCATCGCCGCGCTTCCCGAAATCAATCCGCAGAGTTCTGGCCCGGGGATGATATTCCGCTGTGGCAAACTTGTGGGAAAGTTCGGCGGCTTGCGCGTCGCTGATTCGAGTTGCCAAGACATGTTGCTGATTGGCGAGCAACCGCCGGGCAATTTCTGCAATCGCCTCGACCGTTTTCCCTTCGCCATAGATCACTTCAGGAAATCCACACCGGCGAGCGCGATCGAGGTCCACATCGGCTATTGAATTTCGACCCACAATTTCCGCAGCTTGCAGCAAGAAATCTGTCGCCGTGATTTCCGTGGCAGCCAGTTTGCCCGCAAGCTGTAAGAGTCGATTTGTGTCCATGCAGTCAGTATACCGCAAGCGAGAGAGCTAGGGGAGCAACGAAGTCGCAACCTGGGATCAATTCAGATCCCTAAGAAAGCTGGATACGGTATACCCGCATGCTCCCCTTACTGACGTGCGGGGCTCAAAACATCGTGCGGGGCTCGAAGTGATTTGAGCCCCGCACGTCAGTAAGGGGAGATCAGCCACTATCGATTTTCACGCCGCGGCTGAGAGGGTGATCAACTCGCCATTGACGGCCCGCAATTGCGGGGCATCGATGCAAGATTCCTTGCCAGCGAAACCCACCAGTAAGGCCAGATCGCAGAGCCGATTGATCCGGCGGGGGATTCCACCCGTGAGTTGGTGGGCCATCTCCAGTGCTTGGGGGGTAAAGAGTGGTCGCGTAGCCCCGGCGGCAACCAAGCGATGCTCGATGTAACCAGCGGTCTCTTCGCCAGTAAAAGGCTTGAGTAACACCTGCAATTCCAAGCGTTCGTCCAAATAGTTGCAGCGTTGCATCATTGACAAGGCGGACACCTGCCCCACCAAAAGGAGCGTAAATAGTGGTTGGTCGCCCCCCCGGAGATTCATCAGCAACCGCAGGGGTTCCAACAGGCCTGCGTCTTCTAACAGATGTGCTTCGTTCACGATGATGATCGAGAGTTCACCTCGCTGTTGAGTTTCAGTAAGCACTTCCTGCAACCCACGTAAGCAACCGTCTACCGACCGGTTATCGCTTGGCACGGCAGCTCCCAGGTGTTCAGCCAGATAGGCCAACATTTCTCGGGGAGACATGAGCGGAAACAGGAGTTGGGCACAGCGGCCCACGGAATTTCCGAGTTGCCCCACCAAGGTTTGCCAAAGAAGCGACTTTCCGACTCCAGCGGCACCGGCCAACAGTGCCGCCGGGCGTCTACTCTCGATCGCATAGCGCAGTTTATGAAGTGCGGACTGATGTCCCGGAGAAGGAAAGAGGAACCGCGCGTCCCCCGTGGGTTCAAACGGTTTGCAGTCCAATTGCCAGTACTCTTGGTACATGATCCACACTCTTCTAATTAGCTCGGTTCCCAATGATTCCTAAGCAGATCGGTCCAAACATCTCCGACAATTTTTGAACACTCGCATTCGTATGCGAATCGGTTGCTCCTGAACGGGCTATGATGATTCCCCGATCAAGCCGACAATGATCGACGAGACAACCAGCAGCCTCCAATTGATCGGAGTCCGAGGCGGCTCCAAGGTCGAATAACACCAAGTCGTAGTGGTACCGCAAGATGCCCGCAATAACGGCACTTTGGATACCTGCCAAACAATCGGATACTTTTTGGTGAGAAGGTGTCACCGGCACAATCACAATTCCGTCGTTGAGCGATTGCACAGCGCATTCAGCGAGCGGGATAGTTCCTTCCAAGGCCTCGAGCCAGCCATGTTCGAAGTTTAGTCCCAGGTGTGCTCCCAGTTCCCCGTTTGCGAAATTTGCGTCCACCAGGGCGACCCGTTTTCCTGCCTCCGCGAGAAACCTCGCCAGACATAGGGCGACCATCGAGCAGCCAACTCCCGATCGCGTCCCCGCCAATCCGATCAAGGAATGACCGCTGTCGGAACCTGCCGTTAGACTCTCAAGTACAGGACGAAAATGATCCCGAGCGTTTTCCATCCAATGGTTCGTCACCGACGGCCAACGAAAACTATCCACTTCAAAGGCAGGTCGAAAGACGGAAGCCGGGGCATCCGCAGGAGCGGAAAAGGTTGAGAGAGGTCGGCGTGTACCGCCCAAAGGGGGGAGTTTTACCGGATCTCTCAGAGGTACTGCCACAGTTACCGCAGCACGCGCACCTTGTTTTTTTGCAGTCAGGCCCAGGGAATGCGGTGCAGTGGCTCCGTTTGTTCCCGCGTCGACACGTATTGATTGTGATTGAGAAACTTGGTGCCCGGAAAAGACCCGCAGCAAATTCTCCGAAGCTGGTTCCCGGCGTGGTGCTTGTGCCAACGTTCTGTCCGAAGGCGTAGCTGGCCGTGGAGGGTGATCTAAGTAAGCGTTGATAAATGCTTCGTCGATTTGATTCATGGCACGTCTATCTTCATAAACCTTCGTGGACGAGTGAAATGTTAGCGCGCTACCGGGGATCCGAGGTGATCGACTTCGCGTTCTGCTACTGCAGGTAAGTCGAGAATCTCCGTGGGCGAAGTATCACTAGCGGGGGCCATGGCCTTGCCAAAGTCCATTGCCAATGGGGTGTTTGACTCAGGGAACCGAATCTCGCCTAAGGGAATAGCCTGTCCAGTGTTGTTTGTTGGAGTGGGCAAAGTCTGGCCTGCGACATCGGCTGGGTTATTTGAAGATCGATCTGGTTCCAAAAGTTTCTCCGTTAGATCTTCACTTTGAGGAGGATTAACTTGTGAAACAATGGGTGCAGCCTCTGGTTGCGGAGAAATCTCGAAGGGAGCTTGATTCACTTCGTTCTCGTCCAGTTGTACGCTCAGGCCTGCTTCAATCTGATCGAGCTCATCGAGATGAATTCCGCCTTGACCCTTTCCAGCGAGGATCCAAAAAAGCATTCCCGCTGAGCTCAACATGACAACGAGCACAAACAATCCAGCAAAGGGAGCAAGCTTGGCGTGGGTTCGAGTAAGCAGGGAACTCGCTGGAAGTTGAACCTTAGATTTGTATCCCCGGTCACGGCTCTTGGATTGTCTTCCAAGCGTTTCTCGATGCGCTTGATCGGATTCAGGGTCACGGTTCTCCGCTGCAATATGTGCTTGATCCACATACCTTTTCGAGTTTCGCTGGAGCCGACTCGGACCAGATCGTTCCACGAATGAGTCCGTCAATTCCTCATCGACCACCGAAAAAGCCAAGTCCTGCAAGCGACTTGAATCGTCGTTGAGCAGAGTCTTGGAGTCCGACGCCGAAAATTGCGCTTGGTCCGGCGTCTTGGCGTCAACGAATGGCAAATCGGTCAGGAGCATTGCCTGAGATTGTTTCACTGCCTGTTGATCGACACGCCGAGGAAATGCCACGCTAAACTTCCTTGTACAACTCAAGGGGTCGAGATCACCAATGCTAGCATTGCGAGCCGGACGATAGCCGGACCTTGTCTAGGTATCGGTGCTCTAGCTACCGACCTTGAGGGTGGTTCGGTTTAAGAAGAGATTAGCAGTAGCTCTCGAAAGCAGCTAGCAGGCTCGGAAACTCAAACGGGATCGCTCGAGCGCATCAGTCGATCGAAAATAGGTGAAGCCATCAGTGTGGTCACAATCGCCATGATCACGAGGATTGCGAACAGGCTTTCGGAAATAATGCCACGCTGGAGACCGATGTTGATGATGATTAATTCCATAAGCCCGCGGGAATTCATCAATGTGCCAATTGCCAGCGACTCCCGATTTGGAAAACCCGAGAGACGCGCGGCGATTGTGCAGGCCAGTCCTTTTCCGACAATTGCCCCCAGGACGACCATTCCACACATGGCCCACAAGAAGGGAGTATTTAGTAAGCCAATCTTCGTGTTAAGGCCAGAATAGGTGAAAAACAAGGGAAGCAAGAGCGTGACCGTGAGTGGTTGAATACCGGCTATCAAGTCACGAGTCATGGTCCCGCGAGGCATCGCAGCGCCCATGATAAACGCACCAAATACTGCATGCAGCCCGATGAGGTCGGTGAACCATGCACCGAGGACCAATGCGGTGAGTCCCAAGATAAAGGCCCCCTCGGACAGAGATTCTTCAGTGAGATGAACACGACGGCGCCAAGCCGCCAATAAGGGCCGTACAACTTGGAAAGCAAATAGAACATACAAGAGACCGCCCCCGATACTCTTGGCGGCCAAGGAATAATCTCCTTCGAAGCTGGCCAGGACGACCGCCAACAGTGCCCAAGCGGTGGCATCGTCCATGGCTCCAGCCCCAAGTACGACGGTGCCCATTAAGGTTCCCGTGAGCCCCTTCGAATGGATAATCCTCGCAAGCATCGGGAATGCCGTGATGCACATCGAGGCCCCGAGAAACAGCATGGCTTCCGTGAGAGAAGTTTTCTCCGGGAACAATTTCGTATTGTGAAAGAACCCCCAACCTAAGCCTGCACCAATCACAAAGGGAGCGATCATCCCCGCGGAGGAGACGGCCAAAGAACTTTTGAGTTGTGCGCGGGCCATGTCGATCCGGAATTCCATTCCCACGACGAACATATAGAGCGACAACCCTAATTGCGAAGCGGGGAATAAATAACATTGGGTGTCTCTCGTCTGCTGTGAGGAGTCCCAAGGAAATAGGGCTTGCTGGACTTCGGGCCAGAAGAGTCCCAAAAAAGATGGTCCCAGCAGGACACCGGCGATCATTTCCGCGACTACCTGGGGCTGCCCAACCCGGACAGCAAGCAAGCCCACGATCCGGCAAACGATCAAGATGACAGCCAATTGCAGTAAGAACTGAACGGCAAGTTCGACATTGTGCATGGTGGGGCCAAAAATCGCAGATGAATTATGCTTCAGGTGCATTTCCCTCAGGCAGGGAAATTGATCCTATTCCCTGAGGGGAATTCTGCCAAGTGAGAAGCCCGACCTATCAGGGCCGATCAGTTATTCATTGTGGGGTGCCATGCTCACGCTGGTACTCCGG